>JAVHRG010000225.1:0-12992 GCA_036171535.1 Sulfurospirillum sp.
TACGTTCTTTAATGATTGAACTGATTTCGTCAGCTTTCATTTTTGCTCCCACACATTACTCCTTAACTTTCTTTTATCTATATATTATTAAATTGCTTTTAAAATATGCTCTGTCATTTGAGCTTTAAGTCGCTCAAGAGAAAAGCTTACTTCAACTCCCAAATCATCTAGCTCTACTTTAATCCCTGGATATGTATTTGCATTAGCATTTAAATTGATCTTAGAATTAAATTTTTTACTGAAATTTTCTTCTAACATAGTAACTTGCTCTTGGCTCATTTTAAAGTTAGTTGAGACACTACCCTCAAAGGTGTTGTTTTTCAAAGAGAGTTGATATTTGAGCTCTTTAGCTATATTAGGGATCAACTTTAATCGATCGTTGCTATTAAGCAATTTAATAAAATTTTTAAATTTTATATTTTTAGTGTCAACCAGAGAAAGAACCAACTCTTCTTTCGCTTTCGAAGTGACATCTGGAGAAAGAATAATATTATTAAATTTCTCTAGTTTAAATGCCTCAACCAATTGGACCAATAATTCATAAACTTCTGTGAGTTCACCATCTGCACATCCACTCATTAGAGCATTAACATATTTTTTTGCTATCGCTCCACTCATTATGCGACCTTCTTATTGACGATTTTAACCATCTCATCATTATCTAAGGAGATAGAACCTTCTTTAAACATCTCATCTAAAACTTCACACACAATCGCTCTTTGCATTTTGCGGCGTTCAACACCAATACGATCTTCAAATGCTTTTGATAAGTTTGCAATCTCAGTATCTGTTTCTTGTGCAACTTTATCACTTAAAAGAATTGCTTCTTTTTTTGCTGTTTCTACAAGAGCTCTTGCATTTGCTTTTGCTTCCTCAACTTTTTGAAGTGCACCTTCTTTTTTACTATTAGATTCTTTAAGTTTTACCTGAATAGAATCCAATTTTGTAGCAATCTCGTTTTTACGTCCACAATACCACTGTTTAGCAGCATCCGCTACATAATAGTACATAATTGCAGCGAAAATTAAAAAGTTAATGGTTCTAGGGATGATATCACTTACACCATCACTTTCACCAGCATTTGCAAATAACGCTATTGGAGCTAAGAAGAGTAAAATAATATAGTTCATTTTCATCCACATACTCCTTTTAAATATGGCTTAGTTTAGCAGAAATACTCTCTTTAAAAAGAGGCATTTGTGCCAACAGACCATTTTTAAACTCATCTTTCTCTGACTCTAAAGCCTTTAAGAACACTGCGCTTTGAACATCAAGATCACTCTTTTTTTGCTCAATTTTCTTAGCAGATTTTTCTTTTGCTTCACTCAGTGCAGCTTCTCTAATTTTAGCTGCTTCCATTTTGCCTTCAGACAAAATCGTTTCTACTTCTTTATAGTAGGCTACAACGTCACTGGCATTTTTCCCTGCATTTTCTAAGTCACGATTAATAGAGTTATTTCTATTATCGATAAACTCCAAAAGGGGTTTATAAAGTGTTTTGTTAAGAAGTATTAACAAAACTAAAAATACAGTTCCAGTCACCAGTAACAGTGCTGGGATAATATCCAACATATTTCTTGCTCCTTTAGCTCGAGATCAGACTCAATTTTTAAGATTTTTTAGCACAAACAAGATTGCGGTATCAAAATTTTGCGCGAATTGTAACACAGTAAAGGAAAATCGTTTATTAAATTAACTAAAACAACTAATTTTATTACTTCAATTGCTCCAAAAAAGTACAGATTGCTTCACCGTTTTTAAAATGGATTGTAATGGTATTGGCTTTTGGTGTAGCCTCAAAACCAAGCTCTTTTAGTCTACTTTTGAGTGTTTTGAGTTCTTCTGGAATAGCAGGAGTAGTCTTTTCTTGTTTGCCAATAGTTTCGTCCGTGCTTTTCAGTTTTTTAACCAGTGCTTCGGTCTCACGCACACTGAGCTTTTGACCTAAAATGGTATTAACAATGGTCTCTTCATCCTTAGGCTCTAGGCCTACAAGAACTTTTGCATGCCCCTGAGAAAGGACACCTTCTGCAAGATATTTTTTAGTTTGCTCGCTTAGACTTAATAGACGAATTGTATTCGTAATTTGTGTTCGACTTTTATGAATAATTTCAGAGAGCCCATCTTGTGTTATTTTATACTCTTCAATCAACTCTTTATAGGCGACAGCAAGTTCTACAGGATTAAGATCTTCTCTTTGAATGTTTTCAATAAGCGCTAACTCACGAAGATTTTTCGATTCAATATCTGCAACAATGGCTTTAATCTTTGTAAAACCGGCGAGTTTACTTGCACGTAAACGACGCTCTCCTGCAAGTAACATATAATTATCATCTTTTGCAACCACAATAATAGGTTGCAATAATCCATGGCGCTTAATCGATTCACTAAGCTCTTTTAAGGCAACTTCATTAAAATGTGTACGCGGTTGATAAGGGTTGGGAGAAATACGCTCAACATCAATTTCGCGAACTAAATCTTTAGCCTGTTCGATATCTTGCTTATAGGCTTCTTCAACATCTTCAATAATAGCACTTAACCCTCGTCCTAAGACCTTCTTTGCGCTCATCACATTAACTCACTAAAATCGAATTAGCAAGATTTTGGTACGCTTTAGAGCCTGGAGATTCTACATCGTATAAAATAATCGGTTTGCCAAAACTTGGGGATTCTGCAAGTTTAATATTACGTGGAATAACCACATAGGAAGCACTCTCTTTATCAACGAACAATTTACTTTTAAAATGCTCTTTGAGATCTGCAAAAACTTGCTTAGAAAGGTTGTTTTGAGTGCTATACATCGTAGGTAAGAAGCCTTTAATTTCAAGTGTCGGATTAATCGTTTTTTTAATCAATTTCACAGTATTCAGCAACTGAGCCAACCCTTCTAATGCAAAAAACTCACACTGGATAGGAATAATGACTGAATTTGCTGCACTTAAAGCATTAATGGTAATACTTCCAAGGGCAGGAGGTGAATCAATGATAATGTAATCGTACTGATCTTTAATTTCTTCAATCTTTGTTTTCAAAATGAGCTCGCGCCCTTTTGTATTATTGTCATAAAACTCTTTTTCAACACCAACAAGACCAATATTCGATGGCGCTACATGGAGTGTGGAAAGTGATGTCTCAAGGATGACTTGCGAGAGACGCTTTCTGCCGATAAGAACGTGATAGATATTGTACTCATAGTCACTTCTGTGAAAACCAAGACCTGTTGTAGCATTGGCTTGAGGATCAATGTCGATCAATAACACGCGCTTTTCAGCAACTGCTAAGGAGGCAGCCAAATTGATAGCGGTCGTTGTTTTACCAACACCACCCTTTTGATTTGCTATCGCTATAATCTCACTCATCGTAAACTGTACACCTTTTTATTTTCTAGCTCTATAGAGCCATCATCACACAATATCGCGTCACGTAACGAGACCAATTTGCCGTCTAAATGGAAAGAAAAATTTCGATTTAGATCAAATTCTATCTTATATTTACTAAAAACTTTCTTCCACGATATTTTTTCCTCAACCTTTCGAATTAAATCATTGGCTAAAGCATTTGGTGTAACGATGATATCTAAAGTTCCAAAATCTTTAGGTGAAATGCGACTATTGAGTCCTAGCGAACACACTATATTTGCACCCGTTTTCGTGGTAATCATCCCTCCAACTTTTTTCGTATCACAGTAAAAATCATTGGGCCATTTTAACCATACCTTCGAGCCTTGCTCCTCTAAAACCTGCTTCATTAAAGCAGAAAAATAGATAGAACTAGAAGCTAATGGTAAATCGGGAGGTAGCTGTTTCTCTTCTACACAAAACGAGAAAAAAAAGTTTCCAACTTCGCCAATCCAACTATTACCTCTGCTCCCTATACCATTTGTCTGCTTAGTAGCTCCAATAGCGCATGGTGCAAGAAGTGTACCTTCGCGAAGAGAACTAAGAAGATACTGATGGGTAGAATCTAGGGTGTCAAACCAATGTATGACCACTATTTAGCCTTTTCCCTCGGATATAATCGACTGCATTCATCGCATTTTTGGAGATAGGCTGAAGTGTTTTGAGAAGTAATGCACCTTTTTTACATGTAACAACAACACCTTCAGCTTTTATCTCTTTAATGACACCTGTAAGAGTTTCTTCTTCATTACTGTACAACTCAAGATCAAGAAGTTTCAATCCTGAATCTAAAAAAACACCAGGCCAAGGGGTGAGTGCTTTGTACTGAGTAGCAATAAACTGTGCACTTTGGTCGAATGAAACAAGACCATCTTCTTTTTTGATCTTTTTACAATGTGTTGCATTGGCGCTTACTTGGGCAAGTGGAGCCAGCAAAGTAAAATTTTGTAATGTCATAATCGTTAGTTTAGCTGCTGCATTGGCAAGGAGATCAAAGAGCATAGGAGCATTATGCTCTGGTTTAATTTTGAGATATGAAAATCCCAACATGGCACCTGTATCTAAACCTTCTTCCATAAGCATAGAGGTCACGCCTGCATAGGTTTCATTTGCTAGAAGTGTTGATTGAATAGGGCTTGCCCCCCTGTATTTTGGAAGTAATGAGGCATGAAGATTGATGCATGGCGCAATATCAAGAACGGCTTTAGGAAGTATTTGTCCATAGGCAGCTACAACAATATAATCAGGCTTTAAAGAGGCAATTTTTACTTGTGCTTCTTCCGAGCGCAAAGATTTTGGCTGATAGATTTCTACATGTAAATCGTGTTTCGAGAGCCATGCTTTGGTATCAGGAGGAGTAAGTAATTGTTTTCGACCTACGGGCTTATCTTCTTGGGTGACCAAAAGCACAACATCCATACTAGAATCATTAAGAAGTGCTTCTAAAATTATAGTTGCATACGAGGGAGTTCCCATAAAAACAATTTTCATTCAGTTAATCCTTCGTATCTGTTCATTCTTCACATAAATACTTCAATTCCAAATCTATAAAAGTGAAGAAGTTCACTTTTATTTAATGGTTTTTACATGTAAAGAGTGTTCCACCTTTATGAACACCCTCTAGCATATAACTTTTTACATCCGTTAAATCAAAACCACTGGCGATAAACATTGATTTTTTACGCTCTAATAAAAAGTCAGCTGCTTTGAGTTTTGTCACAATACCGCCTGTTGCAAAAGCAAAATTAGTTGATTTTTCCATTTCAAGTTCTGAGGAATCAATCTTATGTACCACTTTGCGCATTGTCGCATCGGCGTAATTGTGTGGGTCTTTGTCGTAATAGCCATCAATATCTGAGAGTAAGATCAATAAATCTGCCCCAAAATAGTAGGCAACTCTGGAAGAGAGTTGATCATTATCACCAAAAACAAGCTCTTCAGTTGCGGTTGCATCATTTTCATTGATAATGGGAAGAATGCCGTTTTCAAGAAGAGTATCAATGGTACATTTGGCATGGAAACAGCGTTTTCGTGAGTCAAAATCATCTGCCGTTAAAAGAAGTTGAGCGCCACTTTTTCCAAATTTTTCTAATTTTTTAGTGTAAGTTTCCATGAGTTGTGGTTGTCCAACAGCAGCTATGGCTTGACGATTATGGAGCATTTTTTTATCAAGTTTTAAAATAGAGTATCCCGCAGCAACAGCACCTGAAGAGACCAAAATCACTTCATGGTTTTTCATGAGCGCTACTAAAAATTCAACTAAATTTAAAATACGCTCTTCACATAAACTGTTTTGATCGCTAAGCACATGTGTGCCGACCTTAACGACTACTCTTCTCATCACGAACCTTTGTAATAACATCAGATAGGGCATACTTGATAGGGTCTATATTAATTTTAGAGACGGAAGAAATTGGCATCACAAAAAATGGCAATGCTCTCTCTCTTTCATGCACATCTTGGCAGTACGTATGTAAATCTTCACGCGTTTTATATTTGTGAGATAGCTCGTTAGGTTCAAGATCAAGAAGTCCTAAAAAAGCATCCATTTTTTGATTAATCTCTTCGGAGCTTAAGGTATCACAACGAGTAAGTGCAATAGCATAATCGCGGAGAGAAAGTTTTTCAGAAAACTTTCGTAACTCTTGCTTAAGCGTATAATATTGCTCTTTAAGATCGCGGTAATTGGCAAGATCCACCATGAAAAGTAAAAACTTTGTGCGTTCAATGTGTCGCAAAAACTCAATACCAAGCCCTTTACCTTCACTAGCCCCTTCGATAATTCCTGGAATATCCGCCATAACATACGAGCGATAATCATCGGTGACCACAACACCTAGTTTTGGCGTAATGGTTGTAAATTCATAGTTTGCAATTTCTGGTTGGGCATTGGAAACAACTGAAATCAACGTTGATTTTCCAACATTTGGAAAACCCACAAGCCCAACATCCGCAATTAATTTAAGTTCTAATTTAATCTCTTTGGTAAGTCCAGGACGTCCAGGTTGAGCAAACTCAGGGCGTTGGTTTGTAGAACTTTTAAAGTGCGTATTTCCAAGACCACCCATGCCACCTTCTAAAAAGAGCTTTTTGTCAGCATCCTCTAGAAGATCTAAAAGCACTTCACCTGTTTGTGCATCCAATACTTGGGTTCCAGGAGGGACAGTAACGATAAAATGTTCACCCATTTTGCCGTACATCTTTTTTCCCATACCTGCCTCGCCATTTTTGGCTTTAAGGTGTTGGTTATTTCGAAAGTGAGAAAGCGTATGGGTGTTTTTATCCACTTCAAAATAGACATTTCCTCCTCGCCCACCATCTCCACCATCTGGACCGCCTTGGATAACATGTTTTTCTCTACGGAAAGAGACACAACCAGGGCCACCTTTGCCAGAGCTTAGTGTGAGTGCTACATTGTCTATAAACATCATTAAAACCTTTTGTATGTAGAATAATACCTTTAATCATTACATGTAAACGTATAATCATTAGAGGTATTTTGTTTTTGAGGAGAAAAAAGTAGGCGGAGTAAAACTCCACCTATAAATTACAAACTTGCGGGAATAACAGAAACTTTGTTTCTTATTTTATCTTTACGTTGGAATTGTACAAAACCATCAATTAATGCATAGATAGTATGGTCTACACCAATACCTACGTTATTTCCTACATGAACTTTTGTTCCACGTTGGCGAATAATAATATTACCTGCACGTACGAACTCGCCGCCAAATTTTTTAACACCCAGTCTACGTCCAGCTGAGTCTCTATTATTTTGGGTACTTCCCTGACCTTTCTTGTGAGCCATTGGTTACTCCTAATTTTTTTCTTTTGTAACGTTTGTGGGTTAAGCTTTAATGCTTACAACTTTTACTCTAGTATATTGTCTTCTAAAACCACGTTTGACTTTTGAATCTTTACGTCTACGTTTCTTGAAAGTAATAACTTTTTTGTCTTTGCCTTCAGTAACAACTTCGAGTTCTACTGTAGCACCATTGACGAATGGGGCACCCACTTTGAGTTCGCCATTATTCACAGCTAAAACTTCCGTCACTACTATTTTCTCTTTTGGCTGAGCGTCAAGTCTATCGACATTTAAGTAGTCGCCTTCTTGAACTTTATATTGCTTCCCGCCATTTTTTATAATTGCATACATGCGTATGTCCTTCTTGGGAGAGATTTATTTTGAGGTTTGGATTCTACCTAAACCTTCATTAAGGTAAGATTAAATAAAACTTATCTAATACAGCCAATTCGTAAAGCCTTTTGGCTGTATTAAAACTTACAAGACCATATCGGTATAATATTCGATCTGAGCCTTTTTCAAGATACGGATAAAGTTGGTACTTCCCTCAACACCTGCTGGATAGCCCGCTGCTACGATATAGGTTTTTTCTTTATCGATCAATCCTCGCTCAATTCCTTTTTGAAGTGTTTTACCAAGCATCATGTTAAGATTACTTGCTTCTATATTCATAATCGGTTTGATACCCCATGCGATAGTCAACGAACGTGCTGTACGCTCATCATGTGTCACCGCATAAATGTCCGCTTTAATGCGGTATCGTGCCAATTTTTTAGCTGATTTACCAGAACTGGTGAGTGAAATCATCGCCTCCACCCCTAAACGATCTGCCAAACGAGCTGTTGAAGAGGAAATGATATCGGTTTCATCCAAGAAGGGATAAACTTCAAATTTACCATAAGGATAAATCGTCTCAGTCTCCCTAATAGTATTAGCCATGACCTCAACAACATGGATAGGATTGACGCCAATCGCACTCTCTTCGGAAAGCATTACCGCATCGGTACCATCCAAAACAGCATTCGCAACATCGCTGATCTCAGCACGTGTTGCCATCTCTTTTTCAGCCATAGAAAGAAGCATTTGGGTTGCAGTAATAACAGGTTTTGAAGCAGCATTCGCTTTGGCAATCAATCTTTTTTGAATACTTGGCACTTTGTAATAAGGTACTTCAATACCGAGATCCCCACGTGCGACCATGATACCATCGCTGACCTCTAAAATCTCATCAATTTTTTCAACCGCATCAAATTTTTCAATCTTTGCAAAAATATGTGCACGTGATTTATGCTCTTTGAGAATTTTTCTTACATTTAAAATATCTTTAGCACTTTGTACAAACGATACTGCAACAAAGTCAACGCCATGTTGAGCACCCCATAAAAGGTCTTCTTTATCTTTTGCTGTAATGACGTCAATGTTAATGACAGTATTGGGGAAATTAACACCTTTATTAGAAGAAAGTTTACCGCTATTTTCAATTTCGGTGACAATTTTATCACCTGCTTCAATCACACGTGCACGAATATTTCCATCATACAAATAGATATATTCATCTTCTTTGAGCATATCTAAAATTTGAGGCTGATTGATGCAGAGCTCATACTTACCCTCTTCTACTTTTTTACCAACAATCTGCTCTTTGGTAAAATAAAGCTTATCACCCACTTCAAGGTAAAAATCTTCTTCAAGCTTTCCAACACGAATTTTAGGACCACAAATATCTTGTAAAACACCTACTTTTTTCTGTGCATTTTTTTCTGCTTCTCTTATTTTTGTTAGCGTACTTGCATGATACTCATGAGTACCATGACTAAAATTGAGACGAAATACGTTTACACCAGCGTTAATTAATCCCTCTAAAATCTCTACACTATCACTTGCTGGACCAACGGTTGCTAGGATTTTTGTCTTTTTATCCATCTTTAGTTCCTTCTTTCAAAATGAGTTCAATTCTATCACTTTATTGTTACAAAATTATATCATAAGCCTTACATGTAACACCTAAAGGGATGATGAACTTTTATGCATATCACCTTTTTCCATCTCATCAAACAAAAGCTGGTAGATTTGCTCTGCCCTGCTTTGAATATACTCGAAAGAGTGAGCCCTTTTACATAATTGCACAAAATGCTTCATGACGGCTTCATTGATTTTGATTTGCCCCTTAAGAAGAGCACGGAGTAAATAGGTATAACGTTCACTTCCATGATCAATGTCAAGCTCATATTTTTGAATGACATAAAAAGCATCTGCCTCCCACATATGTATCTCATGAGGCAGGCTTTGATGCAATACTTTTTTTAATTTATTTGTTGCTTTTTTAAAAACATCAAATCGGATTGTATAACTTGAAAAAAATATCAGATCTTCGAGTTCCTTATCTTTTTCAATGTCAATTTCATTGGCAACATAGTGTTTAACTGCATTATCAATGTCTAAAAAACGAGATTTCATCGACGTGTTATACCTCTTTATTTTCGTAAGCGTGTATTATACCTCAGATCAATTCAACAAAATTAAAAGCTTTCTGTGATATTATCTATACTCATAATCCTAATTAATAAAACGGTTGAGCTAAGTCCATGACAAACACCATCCAACACTCTATTTTAATTTTTAATTACAATGAAACTATTCTTGAGAGTCGTAATACAGTTTTGTGCAATACAATACTAGGGCAAAAAGCTGCTTTAAAAGAAAAAAATATTAAAGGTATTCTTGTTTCATTAAGGGAAGCTCCTTATTCGCCTTTTTCCAAAGAAGATCCCAACCTTGCTAACCTTGTGACACAACTTGAAAAACTAAGCCAAGCGATTGATCTTCCAATAGCTATTGGTGACTATAAAAAAGATACTTTTACGTATCTAAAAAAACTTAGTTCCAATACATCGGTTAAACTCTTTCAAAACATTAATACTGCCCTTCTTTTTTTTAACCCAAGTGCGCTTAAAAAAGAGCTTGCAGTACTTATTTACGATGACGATAAAGAAAATGCGGATAAAATTTCTAGTGAACTCGTCAAGCTTGGTTATTCCATTGTTCACGCACATGATGCAGAAGATTTTAAAATCAAAGCATCTGCTAAAAAATATGACATGACCATTACCCATACAGCGATCAATCAAACAAAAAGTAAAGCTTCGGCTACGCAAAGTTTAGGTCTTTCCAGACAGCTTATTATGAATCTCCCTGTTTTTATTGACACTGCAGTTAATTCACTCGTCACGATTACAGGACTTGAAGCACAAAAGATTAAACACGAAATAAGACCTTTTAATGAAAAAATTCCACCGCAAGTGATTATCGCAGCCATGAAGTTTAAAGGTGATATTTTTGGCTCTTTCTTCCTCGTTTTTCCAAGAGAACTTGCCCTTATTGCGCTTGAAGCAATGCTAGGAGAGAGTATTGAAACGGATGATACTGCTGCCATTGTTGATGGAGTTGCAGAGTTTTGCAATATTATTACAGGTTCAGCAAAAGCAATTTTTTCTAATAAAAAGCTCAAAGTACTTTTTGAACTTCCTAAAACCTACCTCTCCTTGCAAGTGGCACTTAGTGATACTTTGGGCTCTAATGGCGTTTGGATTGATATGCAGTTGGATGAAAAACCATTTTATATGTTTATTACGAAGTAATTACTTCTTTTTTAAAACGCGCAAAGCCTCACTCAAAGGTTTATCGTCTTCTTCACTCTCCTGTGTGACCTCAATATTGGGTGTTACTCCATTTGGCCAAACACTTTTTCCTTTTGGAGTGCTCCATCTTGCTGTTGCAAATTTTACAGCAGCAGCAGTCGTATTTAAAGGAAAAAGAGTTGCAAATGTATCTTTTCCAAACGTTGGAGTGCCGATGATCGTTGCACGATTGTACTCTTGCAATACGGAAGCTACGATTTCAGAACTCCCAGAGGAGTCATTATTGACTAAAATAACCAATGGTATAGTTTTTAAGAAAGAGAGTGCTCCAATTTTTTCAGTATACTCACTTCCATCATAGTCCTGTGGCGTATTTATATACTGCTTTTTTTCTTCTTTGTGACGACTTTTAACATTAATAATAAGCTTATCTTTTTCTAAAAACAGCGAAGTAAGCGCTATACCACTGATAAAATACCCACCTGGATTATCACGAAGATCTAAGATCATTCCATTGATTTTAGTGTGTTGTACATCATAAAGATACTGCATATCATCAAGCATTTCTAAAAGGGCATTTTGGGCAAAAGAACTTATCTTAATATAGGCAATGTCACCTTCAAACATCAATGAGGTAATGTAATCAATTGTCACAACTTTACGCATGACTTGTACTTCAATAGATTTAAAACTATTAGGTTTTAAGATACCCAATTTTACTTTAGTATTGGGCGAACCTCTTAGCGCTGCTACAACTTCTTCAAAATTTAAGTCACGAACGAGTATGCCATCAATTTGGACAATTTCATCGTCTTTTTGAAGATTTGCTTTTTCTGCAGGAGAGTGATCGACTACCGATTTTACAAAGATATGGTTATGCTTTTCAGCCAAAAAAAGTCCAACACCCGCTACCGCTTTAGAACTAAGATACAACGTTTCATATTCTTCTTCGTTCAAATAGCGCCCATTTTGATCAACACTATTCACCATCCCATCCAAACATCTGTTCATAAGCCGTTTTTCATCAACAGGATTTATAGACTCGTCTTTGATTTTCTGCACAACCTCTTGATACAAAGTAGCAGAATCATATGTCGGTGTATTCGCAGCATCAAGCATACTCAAAATAGCAAAAATTAACCCAAGAAAACGTCTCAAAAATATCTCCTGCGCGTTCTAATAATGTTGTATGGTACTATTTTCAGACATTTTTTGCAAAAATAGCTACTCACCAACGAAACACTCTTTTCATGCTTCTGTCAATATTAACCGCATAGGTTGCATCATTGATGTTTGAAAACCAAACTGCTGATAAAAACGGTGCGCTCTAAAATTATCAGGGTCCGTTAAAAGTGTGATCCGTTTACATGTAAGTTTTTTGGCATAGCCTATGGCATGTTCAACTAGCATGTGTCCTCCACCTCGTCCTCTCCATGCAGGCTCTAGCACCATATCTTCCAAAAAAGCAACACGACCACCCAAGGCTGTACTGATTGTCCATAAAAGGCTGACCATGCCGATGATTTTTTGCTCATCCTTTAGCACAAAAATTGTACCGACTTTTGCATCTTCTAAGATCGTTTGCACCCCCGTCTTTTGGACATCCCTTGCAGGCACAAACTCTGCTTCTTGTGAAAAAAGCAGTGTTAACAAATCAATCAAACTCTCCATATCAGAAAGTTTTGCCTCTTCAACAATCAACATTGTATACCTTTACTTTTTTGACTATTGTAACATAGGAACCTTTTTTGCTTGTTATAATTACTATGACATAAGGAGTTTTTATGACCATCAGTGACACTCAAAATAAAATGAGTCAGTTGTTTAGCAGCACTCTTTCAACGCTTAAAGATGACAGTTCTTCGACAACTTCTTCTTTTGCAGAAGAATTCCAAAAACAAATCGCCACAAAAACAACCATGAATCAGTCCGCTATCACAGAACCAAGTGAATCAGATGCAATGGTTGAAGAGTTTAAGAAGACGTTGGGAAGCAAAGGTGCTCTGACTTTTTTCCAAGATTATAACAATGAAAAAATTGAAAAAATGATTGAAGAGAAAAAAGCAGAATTAGAAGGCAAACTAGGATTAAGTGCTGATGCTCAACCTCCATTAACTGGGAATGCGCGAACCGAAGCACTGGCAAGTTTAG
>JAVHRG010000226.1:0-2579 GCA_036171535.1 Sulfurospirillum sp.
CAAAATGTTTACATGTAAAGGTATATCTTCGACCAACCTCTCTGCCAAAGCACGTCTTGGGTCAACTCCTGCCTCAGCTAAAAATGCTTTATGCTCTAACGTGCCATTTTCATGTTCTATATGTAAAGAGTATTGAAACGGTATTTGTTTGTAAGGACTGACACCGCTCCACAAAGGAATGGCTTGCTGAAAGGTCTCAAAATCAAGATGATAAATGGGATAGGTGAGTGTTTCTAAAAACTCGGAGATTGCCTCATGGTCGATAAAAGTGTGTTGCTTTTTCCAGTTCTCGACCTTTTGCCATTGGATGGGTGTCATCGCAAAGTCTTCGGGTATAGCTTCGATAGCCACGATGTTTTGTGCATAAAGCTCTTGTTGTTTTTTACTGCCAAGATTGAAGATGTTAAAGATGCTGTATTCTGGGATATTTCGCTGAACCTTCCAACAATACGCCTTTGCATCGCACTCATACGGGTCATTGCACTGTTTTCCGATGTCGATATTTGGCTCATGATATTTATCGTCCAGATACGCCTCAAACGCTTCAAGTCTTTTTGGAATTGCACCTTGCAAATCTCGCACTTCACCTGTGACATCGACCACCACAAAAAGCTTTTCAAGCTCCAACGCTTCTTCTCGCACATAACCTGAGTTGATATGCACCACATGACACGCCCGAACCCTAAACCCAAGGGCTTCTAAAACATACAGCTGAATGGATACATCATGCAAATAGATAGGCTTCACATCGGTGGAACTCTTCACTTCATACAGCTCTAAGCCAAGAGGTGTTTGGCGCAAGATGTCCACCATAACGACAATGCCTTCATAGATAAACGTCGCCTCGTAGATGTTTTCCACACCCTCATCAAGATACGCTTGGGTCAGCCTCGCCATGCTTTTAAAATCGTGCGCATCAAAAGGTATCTCACGCCCATTTGGAAACAATTCACACGCCAAATCCCCCACGATGTTACCCGTCTCAAACCGTGCTTTGGCACTGGCATCAGGCGGGGACAAAACCTCTGGCATATACTTTTTCAGCCAGAGGGCTTTTGGGCATTGAATGGCTCGGGTGTAGAGGGATTTTGAGAGGGTGATCAGCAATTTGTATCAATCAAATAAACTTAATTGTTGTTGTTTTTCTTTATCATACAAATATACTGTATAACTACCTTTTTTTTCTTTTTTTACAAAAGATAATTCATCTAAATACAACGAAAACTTCTTCGTATCAATATCATAATTAATTTTTTCTTGAATTTGTTTGGCTGTTAATGCAATACCTTTGATTGCATTAATTATTTTTTCTTCAAGAGATATTGCATCTTTTTTAGTCTTAATCAAATCACCATTTATATCAACAGGTATTCCACCTTTTAAAATCAACAAATCATTTGCATTTTTTTCATTATTTTCTGGATTTCTGATATATATTTTTCGCTCAGCTTTTAATCCCTCTAAAACACCTGACCAAGTACCACCTTTACTATCAGATTGTGCTACATAGATATCTTTTGATAATCCATAAATATACTTATTCCGCCCCATTGCAAGTCCTGTACTCCATCCTGCTTTTGGAAAAAATGTACTCAATATTAATAAACTACCTTCAACAATATGTTTATAATATTTTTTCATACCGCTTGAAAAGGTCAATATGCCCTGAGGTAAAACTAATATACTGTGACCACCTACATTTATACTTTCTTCTAATGCTGTTTGGTCAACACCTTGTGCCCCACCACTAACAACACATTTATATTCTTTTGAAGATTTAAGTGCAATGTTTTTTGTAAATTCAAGCGATCGGTTATCTGCTTTTCTTGACCCCACAATGGCAATTGTTTTATCATGTAAAAGGCTTTTATTGCCTTTGATATAGATAAGAGGAGGAGCAAATTTCAATTTTAAATTGTCTTTTAATATTGTTGGATAATCACTTGAATTAAATGGTATTAATTCATACCCCTGACTCAGCATATTTTCAAGCAAAAAAGAATAATTTGGTAACTCTTGTCTTGCTTGTTCTAAATCACTTATATCTTTAATATCTAATTTAAAGGTTTCTATCCATTCATTGTGAGTTAAATTAAAAAACTCCTCAAATGTTATTTTTTGATTGTGTATAATCCTAACAATTAATTTATTTGTTTTTAAAGTTGTCCATCTAGGCAAATGAGCAAATAACATCCAATATATTAAATCAGTCTGCAATATCGCCTCCTACCGTTTTGGCTATTGTTAAGGGAGCTATCATTTTTGCTCCTTTATTTGTAAGCATTTTACCTATTTCTTTAATAGTAGCACCACTGTCAAAGATATCATCTATGAGTAAAATTGATTTTCCTATTATATCAACACTTGTATCAAAAGCGTCTTTGATATTCTCAGTTTTCAATGCTCCATTTTGAAATATTTTTTGCTCTTTTGTCTCTTTTATTTTATACAATTCTGCAATTGGAAGTTTTAAGACATGAGTAATCTTAATAGCAAAATTTTCAACTAATTTTCCAGATTTTGTAGGGGGAACAAACATGATTAAATCAAATTTTTGCTCTTTAAAAGCTTTTCCAAAG
>JAVHRG010000227.1:0-12966 GCA_036171535.1 Sulfurospirillum sp.
CTGGCTAAGTGAGACTGTCGGAAGTACCATTGATAATGAAGCAATGAAGTCACTGATTGCCGATGGTATTATCGCAGGTGTGGGTAGTGTTGTTATGTTTTTACCCAATATTATGATTTTGTTTTTAGGTATTGCGCTACTTGAAACGACAGGGTATATGTCCAGAGCCGCTTTCTTGCTCGATGGCTTCTTCCACAAATTTGGGCTTCACGGCAAAAGCTTTGTACCGCTCGTCACAGGGTTTGGATGTTCCGTTCCAGCTTACATGGCAGCACGTACTTTGAAAAATAAAAAAGACCGCCTACTAACGATGTTTATCATCGGTTTTATGAGTTGTGGCGCACGACTTCCTGTGTATGTTCTCTTTGCAGGGGCTTTCTTTGAAGAAAATATGGCGGGAAATGTTCTCTTTGGTATTTACATCACAGGGGCACTTTTAGGGCTTATTGCCGCTAAAATTCTTCGTGTAAGTGCCTTTAAAGGTGAAGATGAGCCTTTCGTTATGGAGATGCCAAAGTATCGTTTACCGAGCTTAAAGCTTTTATGGTTTGTGGTCTATTCAAAATCCCTAATGTATATCAAAAAAGCAGGTACGTTTATTTTGATGGCTTCCATGCTCATTTGGTTTATCAGTTCATACCCTAAGAACAGCCTGATTGAAGAAGAGTACGCTACTAAAATTGAAGCTTTACAGCCAAGTGCTACCGAAGTCGAAGAGAATGCAAAAACCGTTGATGAAGATAAAGGCACTTCCCTTGAAGAGGCTACAAAAGCGTTAGAAAATGAAAAACACGAGAAATTAATGGAGAACACCTACCTTGGCATGATCGGTAAAACGATCGAACCTGCTTTTGCGCCACTGGGCTTTGACTGGAAAATGAGTGTTGCAACGTTCAGTGGATTAGCAGCTAAAGAGGTCATCGTTTCAACGCTAGGAGTTTTGTACTCATTAGGTGATAAAGTGAGTGAAGATGATAGCTCGCTTCGTGCGATCATTACTGCCAATATCAGCTTCCAATCGGCAATGGCATTTATCGTTTTTGTCATGGTGTACTTACCATGCCTTGCCGCAACTGCAGTCTTTGCAAAAGAGGCAGAAGAGGCACGCTATACCGTTTATCTCGTTATCTTTACCTTTGCAACCGCATGGGTATTGGCCTTCTTGACCTATCAAGGATTGATGCTCCTTGCATAAGCGATACAGGTGGCTACCAAAGTTGGAAGCCACCTGTTTCTTTATCGATTATAAACGTGTTGGAGATGCTCTATTTTAGCGCCAAGGTTCAAAAGGAGCAGATCGGCAATGACCAACGCTGCCATCGATTCAGCAACCACGCTTCCACGTACCGCGATGCACGGATCATGCCTTCCTTTGAGATTACATGTAAGCGCGTTCCCTTCGGTGTCAATCGTCTCTTGAGCGATAAAAATAGACGGTGTCGGTTTAAAATAAACTTTACATGTAATGGTGTCGCCATTGCTCATACCGCCTAAAATTCCACCACTATGGTTGGTTACAAAACCCTCTTTCGTGATCGCGTCGTTATTTTCAGAGCCTTTAAGCGAAGATGCATGAAAACCCTCGCCGATTTCGACCCCTTTAACCCCATTAATACCCATCATCGCTTCGGCTAACAGAGCATCGAGTTTATAATAGATCGGCTCACCTAGTCCTGCAGGTGCACCTATGACTTGAACCAGAGCCACACCACCTACCGAATCATGGGCATTTTTAGCTTCTAAAATGGTCGCCTTTTGCGCCTCTTCAACACTGGCATCAAGGGCGTAAATCTCACTTTGGCTAACACGAGCGAAATCATAGTTTTTCGCTTCAATATTTCCAATCGCACAAATACCACTTTGAACCTTTACATGTAAAGTATTTAAAAGCAGTTTTGCAATCGCTCCAGCCGCTACGCGAGCCGCAGTTTCCCTCGCACTACTGCGCCCTCCTCCTCGGTAATCACGGATGCCATACTTTGCAAAATAAGTAAAGTCTGCATGTCCCGGACGAAAAAGGTCTTTCACACTGTCATAGTCACCACTTTTTTGGTTTTCATTGAAAATAACCATTGCAATGGGAGTTCCTGTACTTTTGCCTTCAAACACACCGCTTAAAATTTCGATAGTATCGCCTTCTTTGCGTGCGGTAGCAAATTTATTTTGACCCGGTTTTCTTCTATCTAGCTCACTTTGGATAAAGCTCTCATCAATTTCCAAGCCTGCAGGTACGCCATCGACCACACAACCGATTGCTTTCCCATGCGACTCGCCAAAGGTTGTGAAGCTAAATTTTTTGCCAAAGGTGTTGCTGCTCATCGGATCTCTTTTTTCAAAATTTCTAATGCCAACATCGCCGCTTTTTGTTGCGCCTCTTTTTTACTTTTACCACTCGCAACGGAAAGATCACGACCGCGTACAGAAACCGCTATCTCAAACTCTTTTTTATGATCGGGTCCGAAAGAGCGAACGAGTCTGTACTCGGGTGTCATCCCAAAATGGGCTTGTGTGAGCTCTTGTAAAGTGGTTTTATGGTCTCTGAAGATCGCATCCATATCGATTTTAGGGTATGCCTCTTCCAAAAGGGCAATCGCTAAATTTTTGGCTTTTTCAAGTCCAGCTTCAAGGTAAAGTGCTCCAAGGATGGCTTCAAACGCATTGGAGAGTAAAGAGGGTTTTTCACGTCCATTGTTGTTCTCTTCGGCTAAAGAGATGTAGATGTACTCGCCTAAATGAAGCAAGCGTGCAAGCTTTTCGAAGCTTTTTTCATTGACTAAAGAAGCGCGAAGTTTGGAAAGTTCACCCTCAGCGACCTGTGTAAACTCATGGTACAGATACTCTCCGACGATCAGATCAAGCACCGCATCGCCCAAAAACTCTAGGCGCTCGTTGTTGTAGGGTTGTTTAGAACTTTTGTGCGTAAGTGCCTCGATTATCAGGTCTTGCTCTTTAAACTGATAACCCAAACGCTTCTGTAACGCCTCTAATTTTTTTTGCATTATCTTTCCTTATCTTATTTTTACAACGCTATTTAGGCAAAGCCTAAAAGCTACGTTAGCCACCAGGGCACAAAACAAGAACCATAGAGGTTCGATGTTTCTCTGAAAAGTTAGCCTCTTTCGAGGCAGAAAGGCTTGATGCGTGATTAGCCTATTTTTATTTTGGTTGCTTCTTCTTTGGCAATTCGATCGCACATCTCATTTTCGGCATGCCCATCATGTCCTCTGACCCAAATACCATGCACTTTATGAATTTTTGAAACCTCAACATAACGTTGCCACATTTCTGGGTTTTTCACCTTGGCAAACGCTTTACGCTTCCAGCCTTCAAGCCATTCATTAATGCCTTTAATCACATAACTAGAATCACTGATAAGCGTGACATCGCACGGTTCCTTGAGCGCACTCAAGCCTTCAATGACCGCGAGTAGTTCCATCTGGTTGTTGGTGGCATTTGCCATTCCACCACTGACTACGCGCTCAATATCTCCAAAACGCAAAATTGCGCAGTAGCCACCAGCTCCAGGATTCCCTAAGGAAGAGCCATCACAGAAAAGAGATATTTTCTTCATCGTTTACTTTGGTAAGCCTGGTATGAATCGTCACGGTATTGATGCTTTGGCAATGAGGGCACCTGTAAAAATAGATTGGGAAAACTTGCTTGCACTCAGAGCAAAGGTACTCAAATCCAAGGCTCGCTTTATCATAGCCGATGCTTTGAAGTTTGCCTAAGACATCAATCGCAAAAGGCGCTTCACTCTCTAACACTGCATAAGGGCGAAGTCCCCGTGCCATCGCAATTTGCTGCACTAATGGATCTTTACATGTAAGGATGTCATACACCATAGGATCAACGTACCACAAAAGATCAATCATATCGACAGAGGAGAGTGTTTCAAAAAAAGAAGATTCAATTTTAATGCCATTTTCCTGCAAATATTCAAACACTTTTCGCTTTAAAAAAGGCGCTGTTTGGCAAAGTTCTAAAAGCTTCTCAATTTTTTGACTCTCTTTGAGGTTGCTCTCTTTAATCGTTTCAAGTGCTTTCAAATACATTCGTTGCATATTCACTTTTGCCCCTAATTCTTCAAGAGAGTCTAAAACCTCTTCGGCTTTAACATACTCTTGGAGTTGTTCGTAGGCTACGGTTAAGTATTTGAGGGATTCGGCGTTTCGAGGATGCAGGCGCAATGACTCCAAAAAGACTTCTGAACTTCGTCGTAAGAAGCCCGCTTTAAAGTAGGTTTTTCCTAACGTTGAGAGAAGATATTGCTTTTCGTCTTTGCCTTTAACGCGCTTAAGTGTCACAAGATAGATATTAATCGCTTTTTCGTAATCTCCACTTTTAGCATAAGCATGGGCGAGCAAGGCTAAAGATTCTAAAGGGATAGATGCCCCTTCTAAGAGTTTTTTATATTCGTTTTCATCGGTAACAATTTCAAATTTTTTAACAAATTTATCAATGCTTTGCTTCTCTTCTTTGTTCTTAAAAACACCCCACCAATAGTTAGAAAAAGAGATCACAAATACAATCGCAAATAAGATAATGACGCCAAAAAGCGGATCACGATACGCTATAAAAAAATTATCCAAGATGTAAACCTTCGCATGTGAAGTTTGAAACAGAATTCTATTATACCAAACTTGCTATAATTTAATCATGATAGATAAAACATCCATAGAGAATCTCAAACAACGTCTTGATATTGTCGACATCGTAGGCTCCTACTTAGAGCTGAAAAAAAATGGCGCTAATTATAAGTGTGTGTGCCCTTTTCACAACGACACAAGTCCTAGTCTTGTCGTGAGTCCCTCAAAGCAAATTTACCACTGTTTCGCGTGTGGCGCAGGTGGAGATAGTATCAAATTTGTGATGGAATACGAAAAGCTCTCCTACCCTGAAACTATCGAAAAACTGGCGGATATGGTCAATTTTTCACTCTCGTATACCACCAACGATGGTATCAAAAAAGAAGATCGAAAGTTAATGGAGACGCTCAATCTTTTTTATGTGAAACAAATAGACAAGGTGCCTTTTGCCAAAGAGTATCTGCTGAAACGTGGAATTTCTGAGGCTTCTGCTGAGAAATTTGAAATCGGTTATGCACCCGCTTCGTTTGCAACACTTGATTTTCTAAGTAGTCATGGGTATACCATGAGTGAGAGTATGGAGTATGGTGTGGCAGGCATGGGGGATAATAATCAACCGTATGCCCGTTTTATCGAACGAGTCACCTTTCCCATCTATTCACCCAGTAACAGGCTTGTCGGTTTTGGTGGGCGCACTCTTTCAAACCATCCCGCTAAGTATGTCAACTCACCCCAAACCAAGCACTTTAACAAGTCTCAACTGCTGTATGGCTATCAACTCGCCAAAGAGAGCATTTACAAGCAAAAGACTATCATCATTACCGAAGGTTATCTGGATGTCATTATGCTGCACCAAGCGGGGTTTACTCATGCGGTTGCAACGCTGGGAACGGCACTCACGAGTGAGCATATTCCTCTCATTATGCGCGGTGATCCTGAGGTGATTGTAGCGTATGATGGCGATGATGCGGGCATTAATGCAGCACTCAAAGCCTCTTTTTTACTGAGTGCCCATGGTATCAAAGGTGGCGTGGTACTGTTTGGCAATGGCATGGACCCTGCCGATATGGTGCAAAATGGACTGATGGATGCACTCAATCATCTCTTTCGCACCCCTCAACCTTTCATTGAGTTTGCGTTAGAACGTATGGTGAAGAAGTACAACCTCAAAGACCCTTTAGCCAAACAACAAGCGTTAACCGAGGCAATGAGCTATCTTAAAACACTCCCACAAGCCGTTCAAGAGAGTTATACAGGGATGCTTTCTGAAAAATTGGGACTTCACCATAATTTGGTTAAAATCCAGAGCCATAAACCCCAAAGACTCGATAAAAAGGAACGCGCTTTTGAGGATATGCTAGAGCTTACCATCATCAAAACGATTTTGAGCGAGCCTAGTCTGATTGACACAGTGCTCGATACCATCGATAGTTCTATGTTTAAAACCCATCATGAAGAGTTTTCATTGCTTTTGGATAATCAATTTGAACATCCAAAATTGATACGCATTATGTTATGGGAAGATATTAAGGTGTACGATGAAAAATCGCTCATCGCTTCGATGGTCGCATTTTTATATCACTACTACAACGAAAAATTCCAAGATATCAGAATGGCGAAAGAGCTGAGCTACGATAAAAAACAGTTTTTGATCCGTAAAATACAAGAAAAAATGATGAAATTAAAACAAGGTGAATTGGTTCCGTATGAAAGCATTAGTACTCTATAGTGGCGGGCTTGATAGCATGCTCGCAATGAAACTTTTAACAAATCAGGGCATTGAAGTCATTGCCCTGCATATCAACATTGGGTTTGGTGTCAAAGAAGACAACTACGATACACTCAAAAGACGTGCGAGCATCGCTGGGGCAACACTGGAAGTCATCGATGTTCGCGATGAATACCTCCAAAAAATTCTCTTTAGCCCCAAATATGGCTATGGCAAACAGTTCAACCCGTGCATCGACTGTCATGGTTTTATGTTTACCGTCGCTAAGTCACTCTTGCCTCGTTATGGGGCTTCATTTGTTGCGACAGGTGAAGTCATTGGGCAACGTCCCATGAGCCAAAATAAAGATGCACTGAGATTGGTGAAAAAAATTGCAAATGACATTGATGAAGACTTGATTCTTCGTCCACTCTGTGCCCTTGTGATGGAAGAGACAAAGCCAGAGCGTGAAGGGTGGGTCGACCGAAGTAAGCTTTTAGGATTTAACGGTAGAGGACGTAATGCACAACTTTCCCTTGCCAAAGAATGGGGTTGGGAAGACTACCCTACTCCTGCAGGAGGATGCTTGCTAACCGATGTTCAATTTAGTATCCGTTTACGTGATTGTGTTGCGCACGAAACGTTTGCCAAAGAAGATATCGAGGTACTTAAAAATGGTAGACATTTTAGATTGCCAGATGGTGCGAAGCTCGTTGTGGGGCGCAACGAAAAAGAGAATGATGTTATTGATCAACTCAATAATCCTAAATTTGATCTTTTACATGTAAACGAAGAGATGAATGCCCCTTCTTCCTTACTTTCCAAAAATGCTTCCAGTGCAGATGAAGCTTTGGCGTGTCGTATTGTTTTGAGCTTTACCAAAGCGCTTTCCGATCAAAATTATGCGCTTTGCATTGGCGAAAAGATTGTCCAGTCATCTCCTTTTACAACAAAAGAAGATACCAAAAAATATCTTATATGATTTTTTAAAGATAATTTTTGTACCATATTGTCTTATAGAATTAAAATATTAGGATTATGAGATGAGCTTATCAAACAAAATGATTTTTTTAGTCGTAGACGATTCTAAAATATCACGGAAATGGCTTATTGAGATGATCCCAAAAAAAATAGTTGAAAGTGCTGAAATTATCGAAGGGTGTAATGGGGAAGAAGCTATTGACCTGTATAAACAACACAAGCCAGATATTGTTTTTTTAGATATTACCATGCCAGGGATAGATGGGTTTGAAGCATTAAAACATATCAGGGAAATCAACTCCGACGCACTTGTAGTGATGGTCTCTGCTGATCGTCAAAAAGCTACCAAAGAAAAAGTTTTGAGCTTGGGGGCTTCTGCGATTATTTCTAAACCTATTGATGCAGAAGAATTTCGTACAACGTTGTTAAAGTTGGTATTTTAAATGACAACGTCTTCCTTCAATCAGCAACAAGAAGATATTTTAAAAGAACTTATTAACGTCTCTTTTGGACTTTCTGCCTCCTTAATTGGTGATATGCTAGACAACTATGCCAAACTTCATATTCCTGAAATTTCCAATATTGATATCCACGACTTAGATGATAAAATGATTGAGGTATTGGAGGATGACTCTGAGTTTTACCTCACGAAACAACGCTTTTTGGGCTCTTTTAATGGTGAAGTCCTTTTCGTCTTTAACAACTATTCTGCCCAAGTATTTTGTAGCCTTTTGCTGAAACAAGAGATAAGCGATGAAAGCGATATTAAATCATCCATTATGGAGCTCACCAACATTATCACATCTGCTTGCATTGGTAAACTCTGTGAAATCATTCATGGTGAAACCATCTTCAAAGTACCTTCCATTGAAAAACGTGACATCTCTGAAATGGACAAATATGACAAAATTGAAGGATATGACAACGTCATTGTTATCAAAACAGCACTGGACATTGAAAAAGAAAATATCTTGGGACATATGTTTATTCTTCTTAACAACGAGATGTTAGAGCATCTTAAAAGCACCATGGATAAGCTAGAGCAATGATAAACTGCGAAAAAATAATTGATTCTATCAATGTTGGAATCTTAACCGTTGATGCAGATCTCAATATCTACTATATCAACAAATGGTTTGCAGTTCACAATAATATTGAAGCTGAACATAGTATAGGCAAAAACCTACTCTCATTATTTGACTTAACTTCGGAGCGCCTAAAATCACTTAAACGCCACATCAAAGCAGCGCTTACGCTAAACAGTCCCTCTTTTTTTACGGCTGATTCTAACAACTACCTTTTTCCTGTAAAAAACTCAATGACAACAAAGTCTATTTTTGAATTTATGCAACAAGATGTCACCATCATGCCCTACGACCTTGAAACAAAGCAAGTAACAATATTGATTTATGATCAAACGGGCTTAATGGAAGAAAAATCACGATGCCATAAAGAGAGCGAAGAATTGGCTAAAGCAGTTAAAATTGCCAATGCAACTATTCGAAAGCTAGAAACCGCTAAAAGTAAACTCATTAAGCAAAAAGATATCATTTATAAACAAGCGCATTATGACCACTTAACCTCCTTAGCAAATCGTACACTGCTCAACCAAAGACTTCAACTTTTGGTAGAAAACAATCAAGCCTGTGGAAAAAAATTTGGAGTACTTTTTTTAGATTTAGATAATTTTAAAGAGGTTAATGACTCAATGGGGCATGATGTTGGTGATATGATCCTCATTCATGTGGCAAAAACACTTCTACTTGCTACTCGTAAAACAGATACCGTTGCACGTTTTGGAGGCGATGAATTTATTATTCTTGTTGATGAAGTAGAAGAAATTAAAACACTAGAACACATTGCTCAAAAACTCATCAATGCCATCCAACAGCCTATTAGAATACACCATTTAGATATTAATATTACAATGAGCATAGGTATTAGCCTCTTTCCGGATTCAGGAAAAGACTTTAACCAACTGATTAAAAATGCTGACCTTGCCCTGTATCTTGCTAAAGAATCTGGGCGAAATAACTTTAAAATATTTTCTTAGAGAATAAAAAGATGAGTCAATTGAAAAATCAATAAGCTCTATCATAAGGTTATTATCTATACTAAACTTTTTAAAGAATCTACCATTATTAAGCCACCAAAGATACAGTTAACTGGAAACTTTTAGGTTTTTAATTCATTAGAAAAATTCTATTTCGTCATCACCGCTTATATCTGCACTTTTCTCTTCAAAGACAGCTTCTATTTGGATACAAGAAGAGAGTAATGAAGCATCAAGATAATGGATATCACGAGCGATTTTAGTAATAAAAACATTTTCTCTCCAAGAGGAGAGATCATGCAAAAGATTGAGAAGCATCGACGAGAGTTTTTTGACTTTTGTCTCTTCAAATTGATCTTCCGTCAAAGTGCTGAGAAAATTGATGAGTGTTTGCACAGAAAAACCTAGATGAGCAAAGTCAACCAACTCTGCTAAGAGATCTGCATACTCTTGAAAATTCTCACAAATAATCATCACCGTTCGTTTACTTGGTTGTTTTTCAAAATCTAAAATAGCTTTATCTGTTTCATCATTAATGAGTTCAAGTCCATCAATTTTACCCATAAAAGAGATAATACTGTTTTCAATATATTCTGTAGCTGACAGTACATTATCATGCGTTTTTGCCAATACTTTTTTTGCCTCGTCACTAATTTCAATATTCGTTTTTTGAACTTCAAAATAAGGCTTCTTTTCTATATTAAGTTGAAAAGAGAGCATCTCTTTTGTTAAGATATATCTGGCATTTGCAAAATGTCTGAGTAAAATATTTTTAATAATGACGCTTTTGATAGCACCTTGGTGCACCAACATAATATAGACTTTTTCAGGGCTTTCTTCCATGACAATTGTAAAGGATTGCTCATTTTTAAGTAACCACAATCCAAAACCATAGATTAATCGCACACAATCACTCAAATCTATAATATTTTTTTCACCATTAAGCCAATAATCCCAAAATTCACCCAAAGATTCCTCTTTCTCAATTCTAAAAGTTGTACTTCTATTATAAACCTTGATATCAAAAGGATTAAGAACATGAGAAGCAGTTTTAGTTTGATTCTTCCGATGGCTGATAATACGCATATAGTGCTTAATACGAATACCAAAAAGCTCTGCATTAACTGGCTTAGTGAGATAATCTTCTGCCCCTAAGGAGAGCATTTTATTTTTGGATGTCTGATCGTCAAGTGCGCTAAGGGCAATAATCATGCAGTTTTTTTGCACTTGTCTGATGAATTTTGTAGCTTCAAATCCATCCACATGAGGCATCATTATATCCATGAAAATAAGGTCAAAGTTTTGCTTGACACACATCTCTACAGCGATTTGTCCATCTTCAGCTTCATATATTTCAACGCCATCTACCTCTTCAAGTAAAAGATTAAGGGTAAGTCTGTTGTTATCATTATCATCAACAATAAGCACTTTGAGCATATTAGTCCTTCAATTTTTTTGTTAAAATAAATTTAGCGCCACCCAGAGAAAGGGAATCTTCAATACTATAGCTAAACCCAAGATCTTCACAGAGTAATTTGACAAAATTAAGCCCTATTCCCGTCCCTTTTTTTTCCATATTGGTAATGCCACCCCAATTTTGTGCATAAAGCTCAAAAACACCTTTTTTGTCACTAATGCCTTTACCATCATCTTCAATGATAATTTCTATCTTTTCTTTATCACACAGTAAAAAAATGTCTACCACTGAAGAGCCATATTTGATTGCATTGGAGAGAACATTTGCGATGATTTGCTTAAACCTAAACTCATCACTACTAATGTACGATTCGCAACCATCATCTTGAAATAAGATCTCTCTTTTATTTTCCAAGGCTAATGCTTCATGCTTATCGATTACATCTTGGATACTCTCTTTGAGATTAAAAAGGGTATACGTATAATTAATTTTATGGTTTCTTAGTTTACTCAAATCTAAAATATGGGTTACATTGTCTAGCATCATAGAAGCACTTTTATAAATTTGTCCCAAGAGATGCATCCGCTTCTCTTGGGGGATTTCCTCAATGCGATTCATGTTTTTGTACAAATACTGTGAAAAGTTAATAATAGCATTGAGTGGTGTTTTGAGCTCATGGGTAAATAAAATCAAGAAGGAGTCTTTTGCTTCAGTAAGTTTTATCTGCTCATTGGCTTGAATCTCACGAGCTTGGATAGCACGGCGTTCTTCTAGCATTTGAGTAATATCACGCCTGATTGCAATATACTCTTCAATTTTCCCAGTATTTTTATTTTTGTAGGGAATAATAATCGTATCAGCCCAAAAATCACTCCCATCCTTATTGATATTAAGAACCCGCTCTCTCCAAATATGTCCCTGTATGATAGTATCCCACATTGTTGTGTAGACATTAAGAGGAGTAGAAGGATGTTTTAAAATACGATGATTTTTCCCTAGTATTTCTTCTTTTGTATAACCTGTTACCTTCGTAAAATTAGCGTTAATATAGGTGATATTACCATCAATATCTGTTTGCGAAACAATGGAAGAGTCTATAAGAGAGTCAAAATACTGCATCCCTTTTAAAAGTACTTTTTTCCAAGCCATGATTTTAAGACCATTTTTTAAATAATCAAAAGCGTATTTTCTTTGTGTTTCAATACAGAAATTCTGACCAGGAGCAAGAATACGAACTACGCTAAAACATTCATCATTACGTAGATCTGAAAAGAGAACCATCTCAAGATTAGGATAGAGTATCTTTGTCTTTTTTAATATTTCAAGATAGCATTGATCTGCACAAGCAACCGTCCCAAAAACATAATCAATATTATAGTGAGCGCATATGCTCAAAATTTCTTCTGCAAATTTTGCCATATAGAGAGAATGAGGAAGTTTTTTTGTCTCCTGTATCAAAATTTCATCATAAGCCATCTCACCTATAAAAAGTATTGATACCTTATATTCGTTAGAAAAAAAATCCATTACCATCTTTGTTCCTACTGTGATAATTTTGAGACAACAACATTACTAATTTCACTAAGTGGCACAACCGAATCTACCGCGCCAAACTTAATTGCTTCCTTAGGCATTCCAAAGACAACACATGTTTCTTCTGATTGAGCAATAGTCTTTGCACCTGCTTGGTGCATATTGAACATTCCTTTGGCTCCATCACTTCCCATACCCGTAAGGATAATGCCTAGTGCATTTGCTCCTGCCACTTTTGAAACCGAATTAAAAAGGACATCGACACTAGGGCAATGACCACTGACTCTGCGCCCCTCCCCTATTTCGACAAAATACCTTGCACCCGAACGCCTCAAGACCATATGTAAGCCTCCTTGCGCAATATAAGCAGTTCCCATGGCTAAAAAATCTCCATTTTTAGCTACTTTAACATCTATCTCGCACAAAGAATCTAACCTTGATGCAAAAGAACCTATAAAGCTATCGGGCATATGTTGGACAATAACAATAGCAGGCGAATTTTTAGGCATACCCCGAAGAACAACTTTAAGCGCTTCGGTTCCCCCCGTGCTTGAGCCAATAGCAATCACTTTGTTAGTCGTCTCCGCGATGCTAAGCCGATTGGTTAAGATTGCAGTATGAGGAATAATCTTTTGAACTCTCGCATAAGAAGCATCCACCACTTTTTGAATGAGTTCATCATGAA
>JAVHRG010000228.1:0-2566 GCA_036171535.1 Sulfurospirillum sp.
GATAAAAACTTTGAACGGTTTGCATCTGAATACATGCAGCAAGTTTTTGCTCTAATAAAAGAGGAATGATGGCTTTTGCACTTTGTTCATCAGGATAGGTTGTGGTTATCAGGCAAAATTGAGTCATGTCACTCCTCCACTAAAAAATTCAGTCAATGTGATTATTGAGCAATGGCTTGCTCCTTTATAGCTTTTACTTTTTTATCAAACATAGCCTCACATGCTTTATGAACTTTCCCGTCTTTGATATACGTAACATTGAAAAACTCATGTTGCTTAGACAAAGGAATGTCTTTAGGAAATTTTGTCTCATAATACGTAATTCCATTATATATAAACCATCCCGTATCATTGCCTAAATAATAAGGAGGCATTATAAAGCTGCACTCTCCTGATTTATCTGATTCAACATATATATTTTCCATTTCATACAATAAGATAGCCTCTTTAGTTGTACAATTCTCTCTATAGCGATGCTTTGCATCCAATATACTAAAAATTCTATACTCCATATTTTTTAACCAATGCGTGGCTGATTTTTCATGCACGATCTCTTCTGTTCCATTGTTGAAAATATCTATTCTTGCAACTTTTATAGAATCTTCAAGTGCAATTGTTTCATAGGTAATTTCTTTTACATTATTTACTTGTTTTTTCGAAGGAATCCTCAATACTCCTTGAGAAAACTTTTCTTCCTTAAATTCAATAAAATGAGGGTGCTTATCTGTCTTAAGCAATGGACATAAAACAGGATCTGATTGAGAAGAAAATTTATACGAAATTTCATTTTTAAAAACACATTTTTTTGCCCTTTGATATCTCTTTCCTATAGGAAATACTCTATCCACAAATTCCCCCTCAGCGGAAAAAAGCAGATACTGCTGGTCATAAAAAGGGACAGGATTGGTATTATTTGAATGAAAATTTTGAAAATCTAAGATTTCAGTACCCATGGATATTTCTTTATCGGTTGCTTTATCAAAAAAATATGCATCTTCAAATCCAAAGCTTCCTATAAGTGCAATTTCAACTTGAAAAAAGCCATCGTCATCTTCTTTTTCTACTGATCTCCCACTTCCATATACCTCTTTAAGCCGTCCTTGGTTGGCATAATCTACTATATACTCACAAATATCGTGAGGTGGAGTATCAACAAGGTTAAAACGTAAAAAATCCTCTATCCAAGGAGTCGTTTTTTGACTCAGTTTTTTATACTTGAGATAGGCTATTTTAATCTCTTTTGTAAGTTCTATCTTTTCTTGATAGGCATTGAGAGTTGAGAGTTTTTTACGCAATGTATCGGCTAAATTGAGATAGACAATAGCACGCAATGGATCTTCGGCAATTGCTCTTTGGTAAAGGGCTATCGCTTCGTCATACTGTCCTGTCAGTATAAGATAACTTCGATATTCAGAATGAGAAATTTCACTTAATCTATTTTCTGAGCGCTCAATTTTTTTTACCAGAAAAAAAGCATAATCATTCAAAATCTGTGCAAATCGTTTCGATGAAAGATTTTCAGGTCTTTGAATATGTAGTAAATCAAACGGCTCTAACACTTTAATAGTATTGCGTAAACGATTGTAAGCATAAGTTTCCTCTGTGCGAGCATACTCTTGCAACGCTTTCTCATGTGCAGCAATAAGCTTTTCAGCAGAAACACTATTTGGGGTATCACTAGCCAAAAGTGAACATAATACGAAGATAAAAATACTGTATCGAAGTAACATCATTACCCTTATTGGTGAACATATATTGATGTTTTAAATAATACTCTTTTTGAAATTAAAGTTTTTGAAAGATTGAAGGAGAGAAATGCAAGGGAAAATCCCTTGCACAAAGCACAAAAGTCTCGAAAGACCTTTGTAAAAGAACAATTAACGTTTAGAAAATTGTGGACTACGACGTGCTTTTTTGCGACCGTATTTTTTACGCTCAACAATTCTTGAGTCACGAGTCAATAAACCATATGGTTTAAGGATTGTTCTAAAGTCAGCGTCCATTGCTGCAAGTGCTTTAGAGATACCATGACGAACGGCATCCGCTTGAGCTGAATAACCGCCACCTTTAGTAGCTGCTACAATGTCAAAGCTTGCTTCTTGTTTGGTAAGAGCAAGGGGTTGACGAACACGTTTTTTAATGGTCTCATGACCACCAAGCCATGCTTCAAAATCAACGCCATTAACAGTAATTGACCCTTTACCAGGTGCACTTACCCATACTTTAGCGATAGCTGTTTTTCTTTTACCAGTTGCGTATACTTTTGCCATATTACTTTACCTCTACTTTAACTTGCGCTGTATGTGGATGCTCATTACCAGCATAAACTTTTAGCTTTTTGATCATCTCTTTAGCAAGATTTGTTTTAGGTAACATGCCTCTTACCGCAAGTCTGTACAATTTCGCTGGGTTGTTGTTCAAAAGATCACCCAATTTTTCAGTTTTAACGCCACCGAAATATCCTGTGTGTCTGTGATACAATTTTGTGTCTAATTTTGTTCCACTAAACTCTACTTTTTCCGCATTGATGATGATAACGAAATCGCCACAATCAACATTTGGAGTA
>JAVHRG010000229.1:0-12905 GCA_036171535.1 Sulfurospirillum sp.
TCCCAAGTGAAGATCGGGAGCAGTGGGATCAAACCCCGCTTTAACTAAAAAAGTTTCACCTTTTTCAAAATAATTTTTCAATAATGTAATAACACGCTCTTCATCAATAATCTCACTAATCCCTCTTTTGATCTCTTTGAGCGCATTTTGAATCCGCATATCCATTCTATCCGTTCCTTCTTCGATTATTTATAGGCATCATTGACCGAAATAAATTCGATCACGCGATATTTTCCTTTGAGATTATCCCGTACGGCATTGACATTTTTATCAGGCAATTCCAAAATCATCTCAAAATAGTCTGCATGACCTTCATCTTCGCCCTTACCGAGCTCTATGGTCACCAGATTAATCTGCATTTTAGCCAAATAAGCTAAAAATGAGGCTAAAGAGCCTTTCTTATTTTCAAGACTGACAATCAATTTGTAACGATCTGGTGCTTCTCGCGTCCATTTAACAAATATCATAGACTCATTTTCTTCCATCAAAGAAGCTGCACGCTCGCAAAGCTTATGATGTACAAAAACATCATTGCCTTTTTTAAACCCTACAATATCATCTCCTCGTTTAGGATGACAACAGTAGTCAAAATAAACATTGGAAATGTGATGATTTGAATAGATAACGATATTTTCAAACTTCTGCTTTTTGATATGATAACGATCTTTTTTGAGCAATGGGAAGAGCATTGTATCTTGCATGGCATAGAGTTTTAATGTATTGGCAACATCTTGTAAATAAATAGAATCCGTAGAAATTTTAAAAATCTTTTTTGAAGCATGTTCTTGCTCAACCCAGGCTTCAACTTTATTTTCAGCCACTCCAAAAGTATATGCGAGTATTTTAATTGCGACTTTGTGATTAATCTCTTTGATTTTTTGACGACAATTAGACTGAATCGTACTTTTTGCTTTTCCTGTTTTCACGCTGTTGATCCAGCTGCAGCGATATTTTGGCTCTTTTGACGTTACAATACGAACAATGTCACCATTTTTGAGCTCACTAAGCAGTGGTACTTTTTGTTTGTTCACATATGCTTCATCGGCATATGTTCCTACTTCTGTATGTACCTCATACGCAAAGTCTAAAACAGTTGCCCCACGTGGAAGGGTAAAGATATCACCTTTGGGAGAGAAGACAGCTATATCTTCCGTATAGAGATTATCTTTGGCAATGGCATAAAAATCTTCAATATTTTCAATCTCTTCATTTTGGTTATTAAGCTCATTGAGCCAATCCAGTTTAGGATTAAGACCACCTGATTTATATTTCCAATGTGCGGCAACACCGTATTCTGCTGTTTTATTCATATCATAGGTTCGGATTTGCGCTTCGACAATGGACTTATCATCAAACACTGTTGTATGAATCGTCTGATAACCATTTTCTTTAGGTATCGCTATATAATCTTTAAAACGTGATATCAACGGCTTAAAATGCTGATGAACAATACCAAGGGCACGGTAGCAATCAATCGGTGTACGGACAATAATACGAATGGCTAAAAGATCCAAAACTTCTTCAATGCTGACACCTTTACGTTGCATTTTAAGATAAATGGAATAATAGTGTTTAACACGCTTTTGAATCGTAAAATCGCTCTCAATAAATCCCTCTTTGAGCATATGATTTTTAATTTTGGAGATAAAATGGTTGAGTCTTAGTTGGAGTTGTTGACCATGTTCCGTAATATACCCATCAATTTTAGTATATTCATTGGGCATAACATAGAAAAAGCTAAAATCTTCTAAGAGATTTTTAATCGAAGAGATACCTAAACGATGCGCAATGGGGGCATATACGACTAATGTTTCTTCTGCAATACGACGCTGCTTAACAGGGTCAAGGGCGGCAAGGGTGAGCATATTGTGTAATCTATCGCATAACTTCACCACCAATACGCGTACATCACGAATAGAGGCAATGAGCATCTTACGAAAGGTTAATGCAGAAGCAACCAGTTTGTCATTGGAGTAGGAAGGTATCAGCTCAACATCGCGTATTTCAACGATTTTTGTTAAACCATCCACTAAATGACCAACTTCTTCACCAAACATTGCTTTGATATCTTCAGAAGAGCATGAAGTATCTTCCACAACATCGTGTAGTAAACCTGCTACAATCATTGGCTCATCACCACCTAAGTATGCGACAAAAACACACACTAAGATAGGATGGACAACATATTCTTCCCCACTTTTGCGATACTGACCTTTATGTTTAGCAATCGTAAAAGTAACGGCCTTTTCAATGTTTGGCGTTGGCTTTATATATTTATATAAGAGTTCTACCGCTTTTTCAGAGCTTTTACACTCTTTGACAATTTCAAGTAACTCTTCCAATGTTCAAACTACTTAACAGTCAGTAATAGATTCTAATCTAACTTTGCCTTCTGCAATTTCAAGAAGGGCAATATCTGTAAACTTTTGTTTATTTTTATCGGCTTTAATCAAAGGCTCTGCACCGTTTGAAAGCTGCTCTGCTCTTTTTGAAACCATCATGACTAATTTATAACGATCTTGACCGACAAGCGATAAAGCTCTTGCTGTAATTACTTCTGTTCTTTCCATCTTTTTTTCCTTATTTATTTCTAACAATTGAGCAACATGATAAGTTGCCTTCTATAATTTTTTGTAAATTCCCTTTTGCAAACATATTGCAAATGACAATCGGGAGATTGTTATCTTTCGCAAGAGCAATTGATGTATCATCCATAACTTTAATATTATCATCCATGGCTCTATCATAGGTAAGTTCAGCCAATTTTTGTGCATCAGGAAATTTTTTCGGATCCCTATCGTACACGCCATCAACCTTTGTTGCTTTAATAATCATATCCGCGCCAATTTCAATCGCACGTAGTGTCGCAGCTGTATCAGTTGTAAAGAAAGGATTACCTGTACCTGCAGCAAAAATAACAATGCGCCCTTTTTCAAAATGACGCTGAGCACGTCTTACAATAAACGTTTCACAGATTGCTTCCATTTTAATGGCACTTTGAACTCGAACTTCCATTCCTACATGCTCAAGTGCTTCTTGCATTGCGATGCTATTAATTACCGTTGACAACATTCCCATATAATCACCACTCGTACGTTTGATAATACCATCTTTTGCAGCACTCACGCCACGAATGATATTTCCTCCGCCAATAACGATACCGATTTCAATGTTATGTATAACCAACGATTTAATCTCATCAGCAATATATTTTAAAATAGAAGTGTCAATGCCAAATCCATTATCACCAGCAAGTGCTTCACCAGAGAACTTAACTAAAACCCTTTTTCTCTTCTCCATATTATATAAACCTTTCTTTTCTAGGCGTAGAAAACTTCTTTATTTTACCCTAACACACCTAAAAAGTTACTTTGCGATAAGTTCTAGCGGGTCAATGTGGAAATTTTTCTGGGTCACTTCAAAAGTAAGATCATTGTCAATACGACCAATGACATACCCTTTTTTTATTTTCTGGCCTACTTGAATCGTAGGAGCAATTTTAGAGAGGTGAGCATAAATCGTATGGATTTCATCACCATTTTCGATAATAACCACTTTTTCCATAGAAGCAGTGTCTTTAGCAAAAATAACTTTACCATTTAAGACGCTTTTAACCGTAGCATCAGGTGATGAAGATGCCAAAACGACAGATTCATTAAAGATTTTGATCTTATAAATAGGATCAACATAATCGCCAAATTTGCGCTTAACATTGTAACTATCCAGAGGAGCAATGGTTCGCTCACCAACATATTTTTTAACATTGCTATTTTGATACGAAGAGCCAATTTGCCTGATGCTATTGTCTTCACCACCAACAGTTTTGGGTCCTTTATCTCTTTTTACAGCATTTTTTTCAGCTAAAAGCTTAGTTTCTTCCTGAACCTTAATAATTTTAAGTTGCTCAAGTGTTGTTCTAATTTCATCACGTTCTTTTTGAATATCATCTAACTGCTTTTTATATCCCTCTTTTTTCGTATTAAGGGCAATAATCGAACTTTCACGTTTTTTTTCTAATGCCACCAGTTCATCTTTTTTACTTTTTGAACTTTGAATTTCACCGTGAATCGTTTTAATTTCTTGGCTTTGAGAGTAAATTTGGTCATTCACTTGTTTATAATCTGACGCCAATTTTCCAAACTCTTTGCGCATAATCGTGTCCATTTTCTGAAGCACTTCGTCCACTAAAATACCATCTTCATTATCTAAATAATCACTATCTGAAACCAAATAAAATGAAAAATCTTCTGCAATAATTTTGATTATTTTCTGTTCTAACCCTTTTTTTTGAGAGGAAAGAGCTTGTGTGTCTTTTGTCAGTTTATCAAGATATTCACTTTTCTGCTGAACAACTTCTTGCGAGTCATTTATTGTTCGACCAAGCTCTTCAATCTTGTCTTTAATCTTTTCAATATCTTTTTCTTCATTGACAATATCACTGGCTATATCTTGGAGCTTTCCATGAATTTGTTTTTCAGTTTGCATCTTTTCTTGTAACGTTTTTGCTTTTTCATCTATTTTTTGTGCTGTATTCGCAGATGAAGCAGCAAATATCATTAATGGCAGAAGTGCCACGCTACATAACAATCCTAGCTTCATACACGCCCTATCTTGCGAGAAACAATCGTCACAGCGATTAAAGAGAATAATATAGAAGAACCAATAAGTATGCCTCCCTCAAAAAGGAGATCAAACTCAGGAAGCATAATGTCAAGTTCAGCTGCAAAATCTTTAACAATCGTTATTTTGGGAGCTATCGTATATATGGCACATACCGCTATGGAACTTATAAGCGAATCTACCAATGTCATACGGTATAGCATCGCACTTTTCATAAAAAAAGAAGCACCAAAAAGCGTCATAATTGACATTCTTCGATTATGTTCATACGTCCAAATACGAATCTGTTTAAAAATTAAAAGTATCGCTACAAATGCCACAAAAAAGGCAAAAATATAGACCATCGCCTGCAATAATAGAAACATTTTAAACATCTTTTCATGCGTCTTTGCAAACGTTTCAATACGTGTTATCGAACTAATACTTAAGAGCTTCTGCTTAATCGCTTCAATTCTTTTTTTATTGGGAATTGACTCGAGTTTTAAAGAGTAAAATTTTGGAAGAGCTACCTGCAAAAGTGCCAAATTTTTTGATGACATATCATTTTTAAGGCGATCCAATATTTTTTTGCTACTGATTTCCGATAAAGACTCAATTTCAGGAATCTGCTTTTTGAGATCTTCCTCTTTAAGTTCAGATGAAGAAACCACCACAATGGCATAGTCATTCACTATTTTCGTTGCATAGTCATTGACAATACTCTTGATAACATTCGTAAATTGAAACGAAAAGAGCAAGACAAAGACAGAAATCATAATCGAAAAATGGCTATTAATTGACCTCATGTAAAACGCCACCTTCTAAGAAATAGTGTTTATAATCAATGCCAAGAGAGGCAGGAATATTATGCGTTACCACTAAAACCGTAGTACCTAAATGCTCTTTAGCACCTTTGAGTAAATTCCAAATCACTTCACTCGAATAGCTATCTAAATTTCCTGTAGGCTCGTCAGCCAAAATAAGGACAGGGTTGTGTGCCAAGGCTCTTGCCATCGCCACACGTTGTTGTTCGCCACCACTGAGTTCATAAGGGTATTTATTGATTTTATGCAACAACTTGACATGTTTTAAAAGCTTATGCGCTTGCTTAATACAAACACTTTTTGAAAATCCACCAATAATAAGGGGTAACATGACATTTTGTTCCACTGTCCACTCATCAATCAGTTTATAATCTTGAAAGACAACACCCAAGTAACGTCTTAAAAGATTAAGCTTAGAGCTACTAATATTTTTAAAATCGATGCCACATACGTTAAGATCACCACGATTTGGGAAAAGTTCGCCGTAAAGTGACTTAATAATGGTTGATTTTCCACTACCGCTTTTACCTGTAATAAAGACAAATTCTTGTGCTTTAATTTGCATACTTGCATCCGTAATGATCGGCTCATCTCGGCCATAGCTAATATTTAAGCCATTGGCTTTAATCACATATTCCATGAAACCACTCTTTAATTAATGTATGAGCTGCTCTGTTGCTTTTTGTTGCCAAAATGGCATCAGGCAGATAGGAAACTTTACCCTTTTGAATCTCTATATAACACTTTTCATTACGTTCATTGGCACCAAAAGAGAGGCGAATGAGCCCACTTTGTTCATCAATTTCAAACAGCTCTTCAAAATGAACAAAAAAGCCCTCGCCGCGTAGAAGTTCATCTTTAAAAACATTACGAATTTTTCTAAAATCAACATGTTCATCAAAATGTAATGTATCAGGCTTTAAGATAGGCTCAGAAACCATTTCATTGGTTAAAATGACATCGTAAATATCTTTCTCCATTTTACGCCATCGATCTTCATACTTGCTTGTAATCTCTAATTCTGCATTTTTTTTCACGTGCACATCTGCACGGGAGAGTTGCATCATCTGTGCAAAAGTGAACTCAAAGTAGAGCGGACTGTCGGTTCGAAGCTCCAAGGTACCCTTTACATGTAAAACACGTAGAGCCTCTTCAATGAAAGCAGCAGAGAAAACACGCCGGTGTGGCTTTTTATCCCAAGGTACTGGGAAATGCACAAAAATACGCCCCACCGTATTGGAAGGTAAAAACTCCATAAAGAGTCTTGCATCATAATCAACGACAAGAATATTTTCAATGTTTTGAAGCTCACATTGCTTTAAAACTTGCCCAATGGAAGGTTTATGAATTTCAAGCCCAATAAACTGAATATGCGGATTTTTTTTTGCTTGATGAAGCAAATGTCGTCCACTTCCAAAACCAATTTCGATCCAAATTTCATCTTTTACATCAAAATGATTTGCAAAAAAGTCAATCTCTTTGAGGTAAGGCGAATGCTTAACTTCTAAAAAATTTTTAGGTTCAATGTTGGAATAAATCTCTTCAGCTTCACTTGCATCTCTAAAATCAATCAACACTTTTTGTAAAAAAGAGGCTTGCGTCGGTCGAGTGACTTTATCGCCCTTCACCAGTAAATCACCATCCTCTTTTTGATGAATACGAATCAGTAAATGCTCTCCTTGCATAGAGGCCATCACCAGTTTGTTGCCCCTCTTAGAGTGCGCTTCGTAACTAAATGTGGTCTCTTTATACGTATAAGGATAGCTTAAAGGTTTCAGTGTTTGCGTATGAAAATTCGGCATAAATTAATTTGATCCCTTTGGAATCGTAATAAGAACACTATCCGAAGGCTTTGAAGCAATGCCATATTTATCAATTGCAATAATATTATATTTGTACTCTACCCCAGGAACCGTGTCTTGGTCAACAAAATTACTTTCAAAGATACCTGTAAAATTCTGCTTTTTCGTTTTACCAGAGATTTCAAATTCTTTAGTGACACTGTATTTGATTGCATTATCATCCCCAGCCCATGAAATGGAAATAGAACTGCCATCGTGTTTTACCGAACTGACAGAAGGAGCATTAAGTGCTGAGAGTGTCATACCTGCAACCGTTGTATCTTGCTTTGATTCAAGACCATCAACATCGACGGCTACAACTCTGTAGTAATAGGTTTTACCGTTATCATTAATCAAATCTTCAAACTCGGTATTGACCGTTTTACCAAAAAAAGTATAGAACAGACCCGATGTTGGCGAACGATAGATTTTATAATAAGCAAAATCAGTTGTCGTTGATGGACTCCATGTCAAAATAATTTTTTTAGGCAAATCAGACGTTGCTTTAACCCCTGTAATACCACGTGGCAGTGGTTTTGAATGTGCTTCAACCGTATCGCTTGGTTTAGAAACAACATCATCAAAGGTTTTTACTTTAACACGGTAACGGTAAACAGAATTATCTTTAATATCTTTGTCGATATATTCGGCATTTAATCTGCCTTTTACTTTACCGACTTCTTCCCATGAACTAGACTTATATTCGTTACGTTCAATGATGTAGTATTCTACATTCTGCAGTGAATGTGGTCTCCAAATGATTTTAATACACGCAGGCAATCCTGAGACCGCATTGATAAACGAAACAGAATCTATGGCACCTACGGTTGGAGTGTTAGCAACAAGTCCTGTTGTTACACTTGCCGTAGCACTTAAAGCAGATTCATGCTTATCTGCAGAATAAGTACTCATTTGATAGGTGTAACTTGAATTGGGTCTTAATTTTGTATCGACATAGTGTGAAACATATTTGTCTTTAATGGTGGCAATTTTTTTCATGCTGTTGCCTTCCATTCGGTATAAATAGTACCCTTCTATTTGTGAACTGTAGATTGGCGTCCATTCAAAACCAACTTCTGTAGAACCTGCCAAGGTACGAATGCCTTCTATTCTAGGCATAGAAGCATCAACAACGGGCTCTTTAGGTGTTTCAAGCGTCTTTTCGCAACCATTGATCATGAAGCTTAAAGCCATTAACGATACTATCCAAAGTAATTTTTTCATCTACCTCTTCCTTACTGAAATGGTGTCTTAAATAGGCATCAAAATCATCCCATAATGGAGCATTTATTTGCAATAATTGCCCTGTTCTTGGATGCATAAGATACAAAATATAAGCGTGTAACATAACTCTTGGTATTGTACCATTTTGGCTCTTAAAGCCGTATAAACTATCGCCCAAGATGTGGCGTGAAAGCGCTTGGAGGTGTACTCTAATCTGATGGGTCCGCCCTGTAAAAAGCTTAGCAGCAATCAGCTCTTTTTTACCATCACGTGATACCAAAAGTTTGGTAAAAGCACTTTTAGCCATTCGTCCATCTTTTTTTGCAACATCCATTTTGAGACGATTATTGACGCTTCGCCCAATAGGGAGTTCCACAACAATATTATCTTTGAGGGGTAAATCAATCATGGCAAGGTAATATCTACCCATACTTTTGTCTTCAAGTTGAGATGATAAGCTTAAATGCGCTTCATTATTTTTTGCAATAACTAAAGCACCACTTGTCTCTTTATCAATACGGTGAACAATACCATGACGCTCTTCACCACTAATCGTAGAGAGATTAATACCCTTAAACTTCAGCCAATCTACCAGCGTTGCTTCTTTAACACTGGGTGCGCCATGTACGGTTAAAAAAGGTGGCTTATTAATCACTAAAAGATCGTCATCTTCGTATAAAATAGGCACATCAAAATCGACTTCATAATCGCTTGAACTCTGCTCCGCTTCAGCATATTCATACTCAACAACATTGCCTTCGAGCAGCTTTGTGCTACACTTAGTGCACAGCTTTCCATCGATATAAACACCCACATTTTTAATCAGTTTTTCGACCTGATTGCGTGGTAGTTCCAACGCTTCGCTCATCGCGGCATCGAGCCTTTTTGACTCTTTACATGTAAACTCCATACAGCCTACTTTCTTCTAATTTTTGATATACTTGCGAAAACTTTCCAAAGGGATAGAGTGTTTCAAATTGATAGGCGCATCTTAACACATTTTGATTTTTTAATTCCTATACTGGTACTTCCTATCATCATTATCTCTTATTATCTCATCTCTGAGGCCAATAGCATGTTGGCCAATAAACAGATTGTTTACTATACGGTTGGATTGGCTGTATTTGTCCTCTTTTTTATTATCCCGATTAAAAAAATTGAGTGGGTGATTCCTTTTTTTTACTGGGTTACGATTATTTTACTCCTTAGTGTCGATTTTTTTGGTATTGCAAAACTTGGAGCAAGAAGATGGTTAGAAATTCCCTTTGTACATTTCACCATTCAGCCCTCAGAAATTTTCAAGCCTGCTTTTATTTTAATGCTCGCATATTTGATCAAGAATAATCCCCCAGAAGAGAAGGGATACGGATGGAAGTCCTTTTTTAAACTCAGCTTTTACATTGTATTACCCTTTATTCTCGTAGCAAAAGAGCCCGATCTTGGAACGGCTATGGTTTTAGCATTGTTAGGCTATGGAACGCTCTTTGTGATTGGTGTCCATAAAAAAATTTGGATCACATTAGCCATCATTGTTGGCATTTGCAGCCCACTTATGTACAATAGTTTGCATGATTACCAAAAGCAACGTATTACCGACTTTATCTCCGAAAAACCAAGTTACCATGTCAAGCAGTCTATTATTGCCATTGGATCAGGTGGATTAACAGGAAAAGAACGTAGTGAAGCGACACAAACACATTACAAATTTCTACCCATTGCCACAAGTGATTTTATCTTTGCCTATACCGTTGAACGCCTTGGTTTTTGGGGAGCACTGGGACTCATTGTCTGTTATGCCTCTTTAGTGATGCATCTTCTAAGCCTCAATTTTATTCTTAAAGAGGACTATTTTGCTAGAGTCATCACGAGTGGTATCTCTTTGCTTATTTTCTTTTATATGAGCATTAATATTGCTATGACGATTGGACTAGCTCCCGTAGTAGGTGTTCCCTTGCCTTTTTACAGCTATGGCGGGAGTAGTTTCATCACTTTTTTTGCTCTTTTTGGTATTTTGGAAAACCTATTAGCCTTCAGGTTTGACCCGACCTATCGTTCCATCAAATATTCGCTCTAAGCCCGTATGTAGCGTTATTTTTATATTCTTTTAACAATAAAAAAGATACAATTTCACTCTTTAAAATGGGTCCTTAGCTCAGTTGGTTAGAGCACCCCGCTCATAACGGGGTGGTCGAGTGTTCGAGCCACTCAGGACCCACCACTTGCTTCTTGGTCTTGATTACTTTTAATTTGATACAAAAAGGTAAATGTTATGAAAAAAGCACTTCTTTTTCTCGCAATCGCTTCACATATCTCTCTCTTTGCAGGTTTTTTAGATGATCTTATTGGTAAAGATAAAACTTACTTAGAAGCCAATGGTTTTAAATGTACTGAGTTTTCCTGTGTAACGAAGGATCAAAACTACTTCAATGTCAAACTTCTGGATAATGCTATTGAATACGTTGAAGTCTATAGTACCGATAAAGATGAAGTTTACCGTGTTGCACTTTATCTCTACCAAAATGATAAACTTAAAAATAAAGAGTTGGATGAGGCATTTTATAAAGCGCTTACCAAACTCAATGATAAATCAAAATTGACGTATGATCTTTCTAAGGTGAGTGATAAATTTGGTAATGAAGCACTCATTACCATCACCGATGCAAAAAGAGCTACCGCTTATACCAATACCTTACGTGATACTTTCTTTGATAGCATGAAACAATACAGCGAAACAGGTAGCCGAAAGTAATTTTCTTTTGGCACCTTCTCGGTGTCTCTACCTATAAGCTTTACCGCTCTGATACTCTTCAAATTCACCGCTTATACGCCTACTCCTTATGATGCTAAAACAACTGAACCGCTTTCTCTTAAAGAGGGGTAAAGGGACGAAAGAATTATACTTGTAAACTAGCCATGTCAATTAAAACAATAGAATAGTTAGAAAGAATTTACCTTCAAATGTATGACCTTGGAAGGAAGATCCTTCGCTTCCAAGGTTCGTTAATAGCAGTGTAGTTAAATTTCAATACGGCGTGAAACACCGATAAGTTTTTCCTGAGGGAAATTGTAAAAGCTTACAAAGCTCGGAGACATATCTTTAATCAGTGCGTAGAGCTTCCACGAAAAATGTTTTGAAACAATTTCTTCATCACCGTAAAAAATTGTTCGTTCATGAATATCTTGTTTCTTAAGGCTCTCTTCCATATTAAAGACTTCCATATACCCTACATGAATTACGAGGAGATCAAGCCCTTCTGCTAATGATTTAAACTCATTCGTAATGCCCAAAGGTTCATTCGTCGGTTTAACCTTCACAATGACATTTCTCTCATAAATAATGCCGTTTTGAAACATTGTTTTAGGAATATAAGCAGGTATATTTTCGGCCTTACGTGCGAAGAAAAGAGCGGTGCCTTCAATATGAGACTCTTGTGCATAATGCGCATTGTATGCTTGTAAGAAATTTTCTTTATCGACAGAATGAAACGAAGAGTAAAGGCGCTCTTGCCCTTGTGTATAAAGAATAATAAAGCCAAGGGGAACTGCTGCAATCAAAAGAGACCAAAACCCACCATGAGGAATTTTTAAAAGACAGGATAAAAAGAAAATAAAACTAACGATTCCTGAAAAAGTGGCAAAACTCATTTTGATCCACTCTCTACGATAGGCAAAGATCATCGTCATCAAAATACCTGTAATACTCATAGCTCCAGCTACAGCTAAACCGTATGCTGCGGCAAGTTTTGCAGACTCTTTAAAGACAAAGAGCATAATAATGACACACACAAATAAAAACCAGTTAATGGATCCTACATAAATTTGGGAACGTAGCTCATGTGATGTATATTCAACTCGAAAATGGGGGAAAATACGTGTTGTCATTGCTTGATAAAGCACGGAGAAAATACCACTAATCATTGCTTGTGAAGCAATAATAGTTGCAATAATCGTTAAAATAAGAAAAGGAACATACAAAAGGGGTGCAAACTCCCGCATCATTTCAAATAATGGGCTTCCAACAGATTCTGGATGCGTTAATAAAAAAGCGCCTTGTCCATAATAGCTTAAAATCAATGCGACAAAAGCAAAAATCCAGCCTTTAAGAATTGGCAAACGTCCTAAATGCCCCATATCGGCATACAATGCTTCACCACCTGTAGTTGCGAGAATAATATCAGCAAGAATAATGAAGGTAATAACAGGATTAGCCAGTGCAAAATTGATGGCATACATCGGATTAATTGCATTTAAAATAGAAAAATCTTGGCTCACATACCAAAATCCAACGCCACCTAAACATAAAACCAAATGACCATTATAGGTCCAAAGGTAGAAGCAACTTTTTCAACACCCCTTTTTTGCACTACAAAAAGTACAAATGCAATGAGTGTAGCCAATACTAAAAGTGCAATTTGAG
>JAVHRG010000230.1:0-12896 GCA_036171535.1 Sulfurospirillum sp.
GCTATTCAAACGGCGTTTAGTGAAGTGGCCTCTGCTTTGGCACGGCGTGCAACGATCTTTGATCAATATGCTGCACAAGAAGCCTTGGTGGAAGCCAGTAAACAGAGTTATACGCTTTACGATGCACGTTACCAAAAAGGGGTCGATACCTACTTGAATGCGCTTTTGGCACAACGCTCTTTTTATAGCTCACAGCAATCCCTCATCTCTGTGCGTTTGGAAGAGCTCAGTAACCGTGTGACGTTGTACCGTGTTTTAGGCGGTGGATTAGCGCACTAAAATCTTACATGTAAAGATTTAATGCGCTTCGTTTTTCATTGTTTTAGGCAAGAGCCAAATGGCTAATAGACCACTCATCACAGAGATAAGACAGCCAAAAATCATAGTGTGATGCACACCATCAATAAAGGCTTGATCCACAAGATGAAGAAGATTGGCCTCAAGCGCATTATCATTGAGCGAAGCGATGGCTTTATGGGCAGCTTGGATCGAAGTTTTAAGTGCTTTTAAAAGCGTGAAATCCACATCAATCTCTTTTACATGTAAAAGATAAATGCGGTTAACGTAACTGCCCAAGATGGCAATGCTCATGGCCGCTGAAAGCTCAATGGTCGTATCATTGAGTGCACTTCCAACCCCTGCTTTTTCTTTGGGAATGGAGCCCATAATCGAATCCGTTGAAGGAGGCATGGAAAGCCCCATCCCCAAACCTTGAATTAAAAATCCACCTAAAATCGCCCACAGAGGCATATGCACATCAATTGTGAAGACAAAAATCGCCATCCCCAGCGCTGAAATGATCATACCGCCACCAATGCTCAAAGGCGCACCATACGTTTTGACAACATCCTGTGCAAACTTAGAGCCCACGGCAACGCCCAGTGTCATCGGCATGAGCAGTAAACCCGCTTCCAAAGCGCTGTACCCTTCCACCGTTTGAAAGAGTTGAGAGAAGAAAAACATGGAGCCAACCATTCCAAAGACAATGAGCGCGATCGCAAAAGAAGGAATCGTGAAGGTGCGTTTTTCAAACAGCTCAAAGGGAATCATCGCATAAGAACAGCGTCTCTCCCAAAGGATAAAAAGAGCACCAAAGATAAGTCCGATGATAAGGCTGATGCGAACGCTGCTATCGCTCCAACTGCTCACCCCCGCTTCAATAATGCCATACGTCAGTGCAAATAAAAACAGCACGCACAGTACCATACCCAGTATGTCTGCTTTAGCGCTTTTATTGTGCGATTCGGGCAAAATCCACGAAGCATAAAGAAAGGCGACCAAGCCAATAGGAAGGTTGATAAAAAAGACCCAATGCCATGAGGTGTACTCAAGGATGAAACCGCCGATAAGTGGTCCTAAGCCTTGACTGAGCCCAAAGATCATCGACCAAAGCCCAATGGCTTTCATACGCTCATCAGAGTCTGTAAACATATGCGTGATGATGGAGAGTGTGGAGGGCATAATGAATGCTGCACCAACACCACTGAGACTGCGAAAAAAGATCAGTTCTAACGTTGAGGTTGAAAGTCCCGCACCCAAAGAGGCGAGCACAAAAAGTACAACGCCAATTTTGAGAAACCGCTTTCGTCCAAATTGATCGCCGAGTGCTCCAATCGTAATTAAAATAGAAGCAAAAAAAAGAATGTAAATATCGACAATCCATTGGAGCTCACTCATACTCGCTTTTAAATCGGTTGAAATGGAGGGAAGGGCGACATCAAGGACAGTATTGTCTAGTGTAATGATGGACATGGCAAGGCAGAGTGCGCCAAGACCTGCCCATCTTTTTTCATAGGTATAAGGCATAAAGGTATTCCTAAAATGTAATGAGTGTTACAAAGTAGAATCATACCAAAGATCAGCTTAGCCATGAATCTTTGGTATGAGACGTGAGGATTTAGGGTTTTACATGTAAAAGAGGTTAGGCCGCATTGCTCTGTTTTGCGGACAACGCAGCGTAGATAATAATGGCTAAAGAGACGACACTTAAGCTTAGGAGTTGCACGGTGACTAGCTCCCAACCACCATGTTCCCAACAATACACCCCAATAAATGTTCCAAGCGCACCACCGACAAACATGGAGCTCATGTAGGCAGTATTGATTCTGCTGTGCGCACTCTCATCTAAGGTGTAAATTTGCGCTAGGTTATTGATCTGCACCGCTTGAAAGCCGATGTCAAGGAGCAAGGTTGCTACGATAAATGCCGCTAAACTAGTATCAAACCACTTCATCAAAAGAATACTGACCACAATCATGCCTACGGAGAGCATTTTGGTGAACGTCGGGTTGATTTTATCGGCAACTTTTCCAATGTAAGGCGCAAGCAGCGCTCCAGCAACCGCAAGCACACCAAAAAGACCGATAATATCGCTGTTAAAATTAAAAGGAGCAAGGCTCAGTTTAAAGGTGAGGGTTGTCCAAAATGAGCAAAAAACACCAAATAAAATCGTAATCAATAATGCATTGCTTCGTAAAAGCGAAAAGCGTTTGAGTTGGTAAAGGGAAGAGTAGAGCAAGGACGCGTAACTTTTAGAGAAGTTTGGCTCAACACTGGGAAGCGTTTTGGCAACCATCGCCATACAGGCAAAAACAAGTGCGGCGGAAAGCGCAAAAACGACATGCCAGTTACCAACCCAGTCGGTAATGTAACCACTGAGTGTTCGCGCAAGTAAGATGCCTGTCAGCAAACCACTAAAGATAGAGCCCACCACTTTACCTTTGTCTTTGCCACTCATCGCCGCAGCCATAGGAATGACGATTTGAGCGGAGACGGCAAAGAGTCCTACTAAAAGGCTGAGCGCGTAGAGCACATAGATGTTTTCCACAAAGGAAAGTCCAATGAGGGAAAGCCCCAATAAAAAATGAGAGAGTAAAAGGAGCTTCTTGCGATCCATTTTATCACCCAGTGGGCTAACAAAAAAGAGCCCTAAACCGTAACCGATTTGTGCAAAGGTAGGCAAATTGCCGACCGCGAGAGCGCTTACATGTAAATCATTGGCGATAATATTTAAAATGGGTTGATTGTAGTAAATATTCGCTACATTAATGCCCGCAACCGCCGACATCACGTAGATCTGTTTTTGTGAGATCATTTTCTTTCCTTATTGATTTTTATTAGAGTCCTTGACACGTCTTTAAAGCAAAGCTCTAAAGACTACGTTAACACTGGGTTTTCTTTGGCAGAATGCCCATGCATCTTCGATGCGCTAAGTAATGAAATAGTATCTGATAAGGAAGATTTTTTAGGTGCTAGATTCAAGCGAATCATTGCGCAAATCAAACATTTTGTGTTTGCCTATAGATTTGCGGCGTTTGATTGAGCTTTTTTTTGAAAAAATTAATAAAATGAGCGGATTCTTCGTAGCCTAAGGCGTAGGCAATGTCACCCACACTCCATGATGAATGTTTGAGTAAAATCTTAGCCTCTTCCAAAACGCGCTGCGCAATGCGTTCCGTGGTTGTTTTTTCACTCACCTCTTTAAGTGTTCGGTTGAGATGATTGGGATGAATGTTCAAAAGTCTGGCAAAATCGCTCGGGGTTTTAAGTTCAAGGCGCTCATAAGGCGATGTGATGGGGAATTGTCTTTCAAGAAGTTCATTAAACAGTGAATCAATTTTATGCTTTTTATCGCTTTGTATATCGGGAATGATGGTAGCAGGTTGCATTTTGAGTGCGATATGAATCAGCTCCATCGTCCAGTTGCGCAAAAGATCGTCTTTGTACGCGTATTCAGAGCCAATTTCACCGAGCATTTTTTCAAAAAGCGCTTCAACCTCTTTGGCGGTTACTTCATTCAGCAAAAACAGTTTTGGGTGTTCAGGTTTGTAGATCGGGTAGTTTCGAAGTGCTCCGTAGTTGTAAAAAAAAGCTTCGGTGAAAATGCAAAAATAACCGCATTTTTTACCATCCAATGACTCCCAACTGTAAGGCACCAAAGGGTCTGAAAACATGAGCGCATACTGGTCACTTTGCAGGGTTTTATCGGCGTAATGAACGCGGTGTTTGCCCTTTAAAAAGGTAATTTTAAAGTAATCCTTCCGACTGTAGGGAATCTGTGCGCACTCTTGTCTTGTGAAGACATTGAAGTGCCCAATGCCATTGTCTAAGTTTTGGGGCAGTGAGTGTGTGATGCGTTTGTAAAAGGCTTCAAGTGTTTCCATGGTGAATTATACTCAAAAAAATAGGCAAAGAACCGAGTGTGAACGGCTCTTTGCGAGGGGTTTAAATCTTTTACATGTAAAGATTAATGCTTCTTAAATCCTAATTCGATGAGATACAAAAAAGGCCCTGTCATAAACGTAGTTACCAGTGCCATAATGACGAACATTGTAAATAAAATAGGCGATAAAATCCCAAGTTCATAGCCAATGTTAAGCACTACCAACTCCATCAATCCTCTGGTATTCATAAGAGCTCCAATGGCGAGCGAATCACGCCATGAAACGCCCATAAAACGGCTCGCAATGGCACTACCGATAAATTTACCGACAACGGCAACGACAATGATTGCCAGACAAATAATCCAATGTTGTGCCTCAAGTTGATTGATCTGAGTGCGAAGCCCTGTTAGCGCAAAGAAGAGTGGTAGAAGTACCAGAAGACTGACATACTCTAAGCGTGGGGCGATGCGCTCTTTAATCTCACTCTCAGTTGTGGAGGGCATCATGACGCCTGCCATAAAGGCACCAAAGAGGGCGTGAATGCCTAAAAGTTCCGTTGTAAGCGCACTGAGTAGCAAAACAACCAACACAATCGTCGTCACCTTCATATCAAGTGAATGGTTGTGAATGACATGCGTGCCTAAAGAACGTAAAAATGGTTTCACCACAAAAAGCATCACGGTAATGTAGACGACAATAGGGATGAGCATCAGCACAGACATCAAAAGATTGGTTGACGTCGAGACGGCAATAACGATCGCTAAAATGTACCATGCCGTGGCATCATCCGCCGCGGCGCATGTCAGAGCCATCGCACCATAGGATGTTTTGGTCAGGTTCCGATCTTTGAGAATACGTGCCAGTACAGGAAACGCGGTAATACTCATCGCAATACCGATAAAAAGGGCAAAAGCGGTAAAAGTAACGGTTTCTGAAGCAAAAGAGGGGTAGATGACATAAGCGAGTATTGTGCCTAAGAAAAAAGGAAAAATAATGCTAATGTGACTGATGACCACGGACGCTTTACTCTGCTGTTTGAGTTTATCAAAATCAAGCTCCATCCCCACGACAAACATAAACAGAAGCAAACCAATCTGACTTAAAAAATGCAAGTTTTGAAAGGAGCTTTTGGGGAACAAAAGGGCTGAAAATTCGGGGAAAATAAGCCCTAAAAGGGAAGGTCCCAAGAGTACACCCGCAAAAATCTCACCGATGACAGGTGGTTGTGAAAACTTAGAAATTAAAACGCCAAAGGTACGCGCCGCCGCCATAATGACAATGATTTGTACCAGCAAAAGCGCGAGGGGATGCGAAAGTTGTGTGAGAAACGTTGTTCGTAAATTGTCCCAAAAACTTCCCACGGAAACGGTTTTAGAAATGAACTGTGTTCCTATATAAAGAGAATTACCATAGTCTATAACAAAAAAGATACCGCCACCAAAAAGGAGCAGTGAAAGCAGATAGATTTTTGTAGAACGATCCATTATTAATCTCCTTTTCCTTAAGAGAAACTCTTAGAATAAGATTCAATTATAACATATTGGTTTTCGCCGAATTCTTAAGAGGTCTGAAATGATTACATGTAAAAATTTCTGCACACTAAAACAGCACCCCTTTTGTTACCAAGTTGATATAATGTTTGCATAGAATTATCGCATGAAAGGGAGTCAGATGTCAGTCAACAAAGTTTATGTGCTCGATACCAACATTATCTTGCACAATACCAATTTTATTAAAGAGTTGTGTGATGGCGGCAACAACATCATTGTGATCCCAGAAACGGTGCTTATAGAGCTGGAAGATTTTAAGAAGAATTTCACGGAACTGGGGTACCAAGCGAGGAGTTTTGCCAGGATGCTGGCTTCGTGTAAAGTGGTTGAAGTGGACAGTGGAGAGCCATTCCGCGTTGTCAAGATGCAGTATGAAGAAGATATTTTCATCCATCTTTTTTCCAAGACGATCTACACCTCCGATATTGACTCACAATTTATCAACGAATCTAATGACAAACGTATCCTCGAAGTGGCTGCGGGTGCGCAAGAGTATTATCCTGATTATAAAGTTATTTTTCTCTCATTAGATGTGTATGCGCGTATGTTTGGACTCTTCTACAATGTAACCGTCGAGTCCTTACGAGAAGACAGAAGTGATGTACCAGAGTTTGAGTTTGTCAAACAGCTTCCTGTTGACTCAGCACTTTTCAATACACTCGATAAAAAGCTGATCAGCGAGTATGACCCAGAGTATAAAAGTGGAAACTACTGCTACGAATTTATCAGTTCTGATGGCAATTCGGATCATGCGATTATCTCTCCGGGTGGCATTATTCATATGCTCAACGAAGAGTTGGACTTTAGAGGTTTGGAAATTAAACCGATCAACCTCAAACAAAAATTCTTTATGAAAGCGCTGCTTTCCAATATGTATGATATTCACGTCATTGATGCACGCGCAGGTAGTGGTAAAACCTTGATGGCATTTGTCGCGGCGATGCGTTTGGTCACCAAAGGCAGTTATGAAAAAATAGTCTACGTGCGCAACTCCATCGAAAGCGTTGACAAGGGTGCAGATGTTGGGTATCTCTCTGGCAATGATGAGAAGTTCAGGATTTACAATATGGCACTCTACGATACGTTAGAGTTTATCGCCAAAAAGAAGATGAAAAAGCGCGATAACTCACAAGAGCCGCAAGTAGCGATTGAGAAAAAAGTGCAAGAGATGATCACCAAGTATAACATCGAAAAACTCTGGCCAGGTGAGGCGAGGGGACGAACGCTTTCCAATGCTATTGTCATTTTAGATGAGTGGCAAAATAGCTCCAACAACACGACACAGCTCATCTTGTCACGTCTGGATAATAACTGTAAAGCGATTGTCATTGGCTCGAACAGACAGATCGATAACATGTACTTGAACCGCTTTAATAACGGTTTGACCTCACTTCTCAAACAGACCAAAAAAGAGCAGACACACATCTCACTCTTTGCGATAGAGCTGGATAAATCCGTGCGGGGTAAATTCTCACACTTTGCGGATGATATTTTTGGGGACGGCGACAAACACAAATGACCAAATACGAATTTTCAGGGGATGAAGACCCGATAGCCTTTCGCTCCATCTTTATCTCCGACCTCCACTTGGGAACGCGTTTTTCTCAAGCGGAGGAGCTTTTGGAATTTTTAAAATTTACAAACAGTGAAAATCTCTATTTAGTGGGTGATGTCATTGATGGTTGGGCGATTAAACGCAAGATCAAATGGGCACAGTCACATACGGATGTGATTCAAAAAATTCTGAGAAAAGCCAGAAAAGGTACCAATGTCTACTACGTCACGGGCAATCATGATGATTTTTTACGCTCGTTTTTACCTTTAGGGTTGGGAGATCATATCAAAGTCGTTGATGCCGTAGACTATGTGAGTTTGAGCCAAGAGCGTTACTATATTACGCACGGTGACTTTTTTGACTCGGTTACCATGACCAAACGGTGGTTGGCTATCTTGGGCGATTTGGGGTACGACCTCCTTCTGAATGTCAACCAAATGATTGGATGGTTTCGCAAAAAAATGCGCTATCACAGTCATTGGTCACTTTCCAAGTATGTTAAAGACAACGTGAAAAGCTCCATCTCCTTTATCACCGATTTTGAGCATATTCTCAGTGAGCACGCCAAGCGCAATAACTACGATGGGGTGATTTGTGGGCATATTCATAAGGCGGAGATAAGGGATATCGAGGGTATTAAGTACCTGAATTGCGGCGATTGGGTGGAGTCATGCACCGCGATTGTGGAAACCTTAGAGGGTGAATTTAGGATTATACGATGGCTGGGACATTGAAAATCTCACTCGCCCTTTCAGGTGGTGCCGCCAGAGGGGCGTTTCATCTGGGTGTCATTGCTGCAATGGAGCGAAACAATGTGGAGATAGCCGCTGTTTCAGGCTCTAGCATTGGTTCGGTGATTGCCGCAGGTGTGGGTTCAGGTGTCAGCGCTTTTGACCTATTGCGCATTGTTAAAAGCAGAGCCTTTCGAAAAGTGTTTCATTTTAACTATTTTCGCAAAGGATTGCTACGCATCAATGAAAAGGCAGCTATTCTGAAAGAGATTGCCCCTATCGAGCGTTTAGAGCAGATGCTTATTCCCACCTTTATGACGTGTGTTGATCTGCCTCGTGGTGAGATTGTGCGTTTTAGCGAAGGTGAAAGTATCAAACTTGCCATTGCAAGCTCAGCGCTCATTCCCATTTTTCGCCCTATCACGTATGAAAAACATACGCTCATTGATGGTGGTTTTATGGATAACCTACCCGTAGCGCCACTTTTAGAGCTTCCTTACCCTGTGGTGAGTGTGAATCTCTTTCCTTTACATGTAAAGCAAAAAAGCAATCTTTTTTCCAGTTTTGAGCGCGCCATTTATCTCTCAATTCTTGCATCATCGAAACAGCAGATAGAGCAGAGTGATCTGTGTATTAGTGATCCCGCGTTGAATGATTTTGGATTGTTTACTTTTGGGCAAATAGAGGCATGTTTTGAGCTTGGATACCGCAAAGGCAGTGAATCCATTTTGACTTTTATGTTGCAAAAAAGTATAATCTAGCGTTTTAAGAGAAGGAATAGAATGACAAGCAAAGATTATTTAACGCAAATGTTTGCGTTACAACAAAAACTGAACGACGAAACCAATGGTATTGGCTGGGAAAATGGCTATACCAAACATAACCGAATGATTAATTGGAAACGATGTATTTATATGGAGTGTGCGGAACTCATTGATAGCTTTAGTTGGAAACATTGGAAAAACATTAATAAACCAACCGACTGGGACAATGTCACCGTTGAAATCGTTGATATTTGGCATTTTATTATGAGTCTATTATTGGAAGACTATAAAACAAATACCAGAGGCGATATTGAAAAACTCGTTTTAGACGTGCTGGATGTGCAAGGGTTTGAAGCATTTACTAAAGAACCACTCTCGATTGGCTCGGCTGTTCCGATGGAACTGGTCAATGACATTGAAAGCATCATTCACGATACGACAGGTTTTGAAATGGATCTCTTTGACGGGCTTTTGAAAGAGTATTTTACACTTTCAAGAAAGTGTGGCATCAACCTCAAAGTGTTGTATAAATTCTATGTGGCTAAAAATGTCCTCAACCAATTCCGTCAAGATCATGGCTACAAAGAGGGACATTACATCAAAGTATGGAATGGCAAAGAAGATAACGAAGTGATGCTTTCATTGCTTCATGGAGAGTCTGCTCCAACCGTGGATGCCCTTTATAAAAAACTAGAAAAGGCTTATCCAAAGGCTTAAAAGAATCAGAAGTAGGGATTCTTTTTCCCTACTTTTGATTGTAAACGATACTTCTACTTTTCGGCGTTTCAAAAAATTCTACATGCGAGACTTCCACGCCCAAGCGACTCATCTTCTTTGCAATGATTTGAAGCAACCATGTAGAAATATTTTCACTGGTTGGCACAAAATCAACGATAATATACCCTTCATACATTTCCACAAGATAATTTGGCTCATTCGCGATAAAAGAGAGATCGGGTGTTTTATAACCGCTTTCATGGGAAAGTAAGTTCTGTTTGTCGGCAAAATGGGGTAACAAGGTTGCAAAGAGCGGATCATGAATATCGATGATGAATTTATGATCTAAGGTATTGTCTAAAAAGAGTTTAAACCAGTTGAGATGATGAAAGTCCGTGACCATACCATTTTTGAGTTCATTGCTTTGTAAAAAAACGATGATTTTACCTTGATGTCCATGCAAATGACGACACGCCAAGCACCCACTGAGTGAAAATTCAGCATCCAGTTCTTGCGACCAAACGCGGTGTCCATAACAAAAATCGAATTCTTTACTGATTTGCCATAACATTAGTTTTACCCTTTTGCATCAAAAATATCTTAGTAATCATACCAAAATATAGCTGTCAAAAAAAGTAAACCTTTTTTAAACCTTAAATAACTTCGAATTTGTAATAGTACAATTTTATTTTATCTTTTCTTATTATACAATCAAGAAGAGTTACATTTTTTATAAGGATAATCTATGGCAAGAGTAGTTGTTTTGGGAGGTGGTGTTGCCGGGCATACCACCGCACAGTATTTGCGTAAATGGCTCAACAAAACGCATGAAGTTGTTGTTGTAACGCCCAATTCACAGTGGAATTGGATACCTTCTAATATTTGGGTAGGGGTAGGTCAAATGGATCAAAAAGAGGTACTTTTTGACTTGGCTCCTGTTTATGCAAAAGTAGGCATTACGTATATCCAAGCAAAAGGAATGACTATTCACCCTGAGGGTAGCGGTGAAAATAGTAAAAATTTTGTTACCGTAGAACACACCAGTGTTGAGCGTGCAGGAGAACAAGAAGACGTCACTTATGACTATCTTGTGAATGCAACAGGCCCTAAACTCAATTTTGCTGCAACCGAAGGATTGGGACCAGATATTGGTTTTACGGTATCGGTATGTACTGCTGCTCATGCCAAACATGCTGCAGATGAGCTTGAAAAGATTATTGAAGCACTTAAAAAAGGCGAAACCAAACGAATTTTAATTGGTACAGGGCATGGCATGTGTACGTGTCAAGGTGCGGCGTTTGAGTACACGTTTAACGTTGATTACCGTTTACGAAAAGAGGGCGTGCGCGATAAAGCAACGATTACGTATATTTCTAATGAGTACGAATTGGGTGACTTTGGTGTGGGTGGCATGCATCTTAAAATGGGTGGTTATGTGACCAGTGCAAAAGTCTTTGCCGAATCTTTATATGCTGAGCGTGATGTCAGATGGATCACGAGAGCGCATGTCAATAAAGTTGAAAAAGACAGAGTGTATTATGAAAATCTTGCCGGTGAAATGAAAGAAGAACCGTATGATTTTTCCATGCTGATTCCTCCGTTTGCAGGTTCAGGGATGAAAGCACAGGATAAAAATGGAGAAGACATTACCGCTTCACTCTTTAACCCTGGTGGTTTTATGTTTGTTGATGCGGATTACACCAAAGGGAGTGCACCGTATGAAGAGTGGGGTGCTGAGGATTGGCCACGTACCTGCCAAAATCAAAAATATAAAAATATTTTTGCAGCAGGAATTGCGTTTGCGCCTCCTCATATCATCTCTAAACCGATGAAATCCCCTAATGGAACACCGATCAATCCAACGCCTCCCCGTACGGGTATGCCAAGTGGTATGATGGGAAAAGCTGTTGCTGGAAGTATCTACGATATGATTAATGGGGCGAGTGAGCCAACGCATACCGCGTGTATGGCTGAGATGGGCGCTGCATGTGTGGCCAGTGCAGGAAAAGGATTTTTTTCAGGTACTGCCGTGACGATGACCATGTATCCGATTATCCCCAATTATAAAAAATACCCTGATTACGGTAGAGATTTTGGTGGAACGTTTGGTGAAATTGGGCTTGCAGGACACTGGGTTAAACGCCTCTTGCACACGGGTTTCCTCTGGAAAGCTCAAATGAAACCGTTTTGGTCCATCATCCCTGAATAAAAGACTTGTGCATGCTCAAAGGAGCACCAAGGGTGCGCGGGCATTGCGCCGAGCAAAACCCAGTGTTAACGTAGTCTTTAGAGCTTTGCTCTAAAGGCGTGTCAAAAGTTCTGCAAGAACTTTAATGAATAAAAAGGAGAATATTATGAAATTAACACCCTATTCACAAAATGCTTTTACGCCGATTCCTTCCAAGTTTACGCTCTTTATGCGAACGTGTGTGCTTTGGCAGATCGTTAAATTTCTGATGATTAACGTCAGAATGACGATTTTAATCCTCAAATCTCACCACTAACAAGCTTACATGTAAACTTCTTTGCCTCTTGTTTAAATTAAAACAAGAGGCATTTTTTCAAATAAACTTCTAATCCATTTCTGACTATAATATCTATTAATAACAATGAAAAACAATAATGCTTAGCATAACTATGAAGGATAGCGCGCGTATGTTAAAAGTCGTCGATATATTTTATTCTATTCAAGGGGAAGGCGCGCATGTGGGTGTACCTTCTATTTTTATTCGACTGTATGGGTGTAATCTCACCTGTTCCTTTTGTGACGAGTTGTTGCATAAAGGTGAATATGAAAGTCTTAATTTTGATGAGGTATTAACGCGTATTAAAACCTATCCTGCCATGAATGTCATCATCACAGGAGGCGAGCCGAGTATTTATGATCTCAATGGGTTTATTGATTATTTGCAAGCGTATATGTACGCAGTTTCTGTCGAAACCAATGGGTATAATTTTTCAAATCTTGCGAGTGCCAACTGGGTGACCTATAGCCCAAAAGATTGGGACAAGATCGAGAAACATGGTTATGACGAGATTAAATTTGTGGTGAGCAAAGACTCTGCCGTTGAGAAAATACTCGAGTTTACAAGCTACAAACCTATCTTTATTCAGCCTCAAAATGAGATGGATCGACCCAATAAAGAGAATGTGAATTTCTGTGTGGAGTTTGTCAAAGCACATCCACAATTTATCTTAAGTGTGCAGTTGCACAAGTTTTTAGGAGTGGAATAATGGAAAAAATTGCTTCCAAAGCATTAGTGGTCTTTAGTGGTGGACAAGACAGTACGACCTGCCTGGGCTGGGCGAAGAATCGTTTTGACATCGTTGAGAGCATTACGTTTGATTACGGGCAGAAACATCGCGTGGAAATTGCGCAGGCAGAAAAAATTGCCAACGCGTTACATGTAAAAAAT
>JAVHRG010000231.1:0-2556 GCA_036171535.1 Sulfurospirillum sp.
ACTGCTTAAAGAGATTCGCAAATCGCATAAAAGAGTACCCGTGATTATTATGAGTGCCCATGCCGAACCTACTTATTTTCAGCAATCTATTGAACTCAATATTTGCAAATACCTCCTTAAACCCTTTTCCAAAGAGAGCTTTTTAGATGCCCTTAAAACCTGTGCCAAATGGATGTATGAATGGGGCGAGGGCGGTTTGATTAAAGCGGGAAGTGAGCTTTTTTATGATCCTGAAACGGGAACACTGATAAATGAGGGGATATCGTTTGTGCTCACCAAAAAAGAGCGCCTCTTATTTGAGTATTTATTGCGCCAAAAAAATCGTGTGATCTCTTTTGATGAGCTTGAAGAAGCGATTTGGGCAGGAGAGGGTGGAAGTAAAGAGGCGCTTAAAGCGCTTGTGAAGGAGCTTCGCAAAAAATTGACCAAAGAGAGCATCGAAAATGTCTTTGGGATAGGATATAAACTTGTCTTACCTTAATACGCTTTCTAGCCCTTCAACTAAAACCAAAACGATGATTTTCGTCCTAATGCTGTTTCTAGCGATGGCGACGATTTTTGGCTGGATGCGTTATATTGATGTGCGGGATGGGATTGAAAAGTCGCGTAAAGATTATGCAACACAGATTCACAGTATTTATGAGATGACACTGAAGCGTACCAGTGCTTTTTACCTCAATCGCGCCTATGCCAATCTTGATTCATACGGCATTAAGGAGGCGTTAGAGCACAAAAATATAGAACAACTTACAGGACTTTCAAGTTTTCGCTGGAACGTACTTAAACAAGAAAATCCTTATCTGCTCGGAATTCGTTTTTACGATGAAAAATTGGCACTGCTTGCCTACCTTGGGAAAGAGCCTAAAAAGGAAGAGATTGAGCAGAGTGGTGAAGTGCCCAAGGAGCCCGAAGTTGGCTTTTTCTTCTCCAAGCATTATGCAGCCTATCATATTATGGTGCCAGTTATCGTGCATGAAAAAATTATTGGTATGTTGGAGTTTGCGATTGCCCCTGAGTTTTTTCTCAATGAGGTCGAAGAGTTTTCCAATCTCAAAGGCTATATTCTTTTTAAAGGTGAGGAGTTTGTCCCTTCAGATGATGCCCTTTTAGGAATTAGCCTCAAAGATGGCGAAATTTCTCAAAATAAAAAAAGTACCTACATTACCCATGTCATTCCTCTTAAGGGAATCATTAGAGATGATTTAGCGGAGCTTCTCTTTTTTCAAGATATTAGTGATCAACAGCAAAAACTTTTAGATGCAGTGTATGAAGCCTTTTTTGTAGCACTGAGTATGTTAGCCGTACTTCTCATCATTCTCAATTATGGCTTCAATGTTTTGATCTTACGACTGGAAGAGAGTGAAGCCAGCCTTAAAGAGCTCAACCATACGCTCGAAGATCGTGTTAATGAAGAGATCGCAAGGCGCATGGAAAATGAGCAAATTTTGATGCACCAAAGCAGGCTTGCCAGTATGGGTGAGATGATTGGCAATATCGCGCATCAATGGCGTCAGCCTCTCAGCGAATTGGGAGCAACACTGATGAATCTGCAAATCCTTTGGGAGAAACAAAAACTCACAACTGCGGTTTTTGATGACCGCATTCAGCGCTCAGAAGGTTTGATCGCCTACATGTCCAAAACCATTGATGATTTTCGTAACTTCTTTGCCAGTGACAATCAAAAAGAGCGTTACTGTGTTAATGAGGCGATTCATAAATCACTCGGACTCATTGAATCTGCTTTGAAAAACCATCACATCGCACTTGAGTTTCAAGAAGTTGATCACTGCGAAGTGGAGGGCTATCCGAGTCAATTTGCCCAAGCCATTTTAAACATTATTAGCAATGCCAAAGACATTCTGTTAGAGCGCTCCATCAGTGATCCAACGATCTGGATAAGTCTTACATGTAAAGAGGGAAAAGCGTTGATTCGTATCGCCGATAATGGTGGAGGAATCGCGCTTGAGCCGATCGAAAAAATCTTTGAACCTTATGTGAGCACAAAGCACGCCAAGAGTGGGACGGGTATTGGACTTTACATGAGCAAGACGATCATTGAAAAAAATGCCAATGGCATTTTACGCGCGTACAACAGCGATAAAGGCGCTGTATTTGAGATCATCCTCTAAGACTTTCTCCCTAGTTTCTCTCTTGTGGTTGTTATGATTTCTTTTGGAATAGACCAAAAGGAGTTATGATGGATGAGAAAGAGCTGCAACAAGGACGAAGAGAGTTTGTCAAAAAAACAACCGCTCTTATAGGTGCTGCTGTATTAACTGCCCCTAGTGCCAACGCCATAAGCCTAACCAATCCTGGCCGTGAAAGTGGCGATGCGCGCTACATCGGTCAAGAGGGAAAGCGTTTTGGTATGGTGATAGATCTGCGCAAATGCGTTGGGTGTCAAGCCTGCACGAGTGCTTGTAAAAGCGAAAACAAAGTCCCCAAAGAGAAATTTAGAACCTATGTGCCTGAGTATGAACTAGGGAGTTACCCCAATGTTCATAAGGCATTTTTGCCCCAACTCTGTAATCATTGCGCTGAACCGTCCTGTGTGAG
>JAVHRG010000232.1:0-12814 GCA_036171535.1 Sulfurospirillum sp.
TAAAGATTTAGCCAGTGTGTTGCCTAGCCTTGCACGTCAATTTGATGGCAAACAAGAGGGAATTCTCAATTACACCTATAATGGCATCGATAAATTATATGCCTATACAATTTCAGACCAAAGTGGTTGGAGAATCGCCATCGCATTTGATAAGTCAACCTCTTACTCTTTTTTAAATCTTCAGATACAAAAACTTTTTGTCATGGGTTCACTCATGCTCATTGGCTCGATCATCATCATCATCTTTTTAATCAAAGCGCTTTTAAAACCCCTCGATAGGTTAGGAAACATTGCTTATGAACTTTCAAGCGCGCATGGTGATCTTAGCCAAAGGCTTGAAGTCATGGGAAATGATGAATTTGGGAAAGTTTCATTATACATTAATACTTTCATTGCAAAATTGCATGAAATTGTCACAAATTCAAAAGTCATTAGTCATGAAAATTTTTCTATATCGCAGCAACTTTCAAATAACACTTCAGAAATGGTACGCAATGTGGAAGCAGAATCAAAAATTATTCTCACCACAAAAGAAGAAGGAAATGCCCTTACACAGGCCATTGAAAATTCTGTTGAAAAAGTAAAATCATCTCACTTGGTTTTAGAAAAAACACAAAAAGAAATGCACAGTGTTAAAACGAAGTTTGAAACATTAGAACACACGATGCAAATAACCGCTCAAAAAGAACAAGATTTGGCTGAAAAGCTCAATCATGTCAGTCATAATACCAATGAAATTAGAGATATTTTGGGCATTATCCACACGATTGCGGAACAAACCAATCTTTTAGCGCTCAATGCTGCCATTGAAGCAGCCCGTGCAGGAGAACATGGCCGTGGATTTGCCGTTGTCGCGGATGAAGTGCGAAAACTTGCCGAAAGCACACAAAAAAGTCTGATCGCGATTGATGCAACCGTCAATGTGGTTGTTCAATCTATTATGGACGCAAACACTGATATTGCTCAGAATGCGCATGAAGTACATAATCTTGTAACCCTTTCGTTGGAGCTTGAAGAAAGCATCAGCGATATTGATGTTATTATCCAAGAGACGATTGCCAATACATCTCAAACCGTTGATAGTTTTATCTTTACATCGGGAAAAATCAATCACATGGTAGAAGAAGTTGAAAAAGTTAACATTCTTTCGCATGAAAATGTCTGCAGTATCGAAAATATTTCCAAAGCATCCGAAGATCTTCACCGTATGAATGAAAACCTTAATAATGAACTACAAAAATTCAAATCCTAAACGTAGAAAAAATCTTTACATGTAACGAGAAGTAAGCGACTACTTCTCATTAATTTTCATTAGATTTTCACGTCTTTGGATCGCTTTTTCTTCATCGAAGGGAAGATTTAATGTTTGATTTAAGAGCTCTAAACTGAGCTTTTTTTCGGAACTGAGTGTTTCTGTCGTGATCTCACCCCCTAATTTTCCTAAAGCAAAGCAATATTTTCCTTTGAGCGATACATTGTTTTCACTGCCCAATGCATTAATACGTGAGCATTTATCTACCCATAAAAATGCATCTTCGGCATGGTAATCGTGCAAATATCCAAAGAGTTTGACCGTCTCAAAAAATTTAAGTTTGACCTCAAAGAAAGGGCTTACTTCTAAATTTTCACTCATGTGCAAGAGAATCGGGAATTTATACAGCGTTGAGCCTATTTTGAGATTGTTCTTGGTCGTATCCAAGACTAACTCTTTCTCTATTTTTGGGAATTCCCAAAAACGACTAATCTCTTTTGACCATGCGTTTAACAGTTTATCCACATCTTTAAATTCTTCCATCAAGGAAGGCTCATCGCCTAAAAGATCTCTGCTTAATCCAACGGTTCCTTTATAGCCTAGAAAGGACAAAAGCGTTGTACTAATATCCAAGGTACTTCCTACCTTTTCAATTTTATCACCATGGCTCAGACGGGGATCAATGATCATAAATTGATCGCGACGCTCACCCCTCATAAGATCATCAATGGCCATATTGTGCATTGCTAGATGATCTGAGGCTACAACAATAATCGTATTTTTACCATAAGGAGAGTCCCCAATCTGCTTGATAAACTTCGCAATCAACTCATCCGAACATGCAACCGCATTGAGCATGGAATTGCTTCCATCTTTATACTGCTGTGTCTTACAGCTTTTAGACACATGCCCATAGGGATGGTGGGTATCCATGGTAGAGAGAAACATCGCAAATTTTTGTTTGCTTTTGGAATACTTTTTAAAATCGTTCATTGCAATATCAAACAAGGTGTCATCGTAAAGTCCCCACGGCGTTTGATAACTTTGATTTTGAAGGAGCGGTTTGAGCTCTTTAATGCCTTTTATATCATCAAATTGGTGGGTTTTATAGAGTTTATCGACCCCTGCAAACTCCAAAGGTGAACCACTACGATAGATAAGTTTATACCCTTCCTTATGCAGCATATCGCTCATACACACAGCGCCTGAATAAAACGTGCTCATCTTAGACATGGAGTTGCCTTGTTGAGAGTCTGAGTTTCGTGAAGGAGTGACGAGAGGAAGTCCACACATCACCGATGTCATTCCTGCAATCGTCCAGCTGGTTCCCCATGCTTGTTTAATCTGCGTAAAGGAAATGCTCTGTTCTCTGATAGGGCGTAAGGCTGTGACTAAAGAAGGAAATATTGTTTCATCAAAGTAAGTGTCTTCAAAACTTTCAGCAAAAATATAAACAAGATTCGGATGATTTTCACTAATAGCCGATAATGAGGCTGTTTTATAATAATCCGAAAAACTATACTGAAGGCTTAATGGGCTTGCAATTCCAAGTGCACTCATGGCACTCTCGCCTAAAAAGCGTACGGTTGGGTGAATGATTAAAGCCAATAGCAACGCCAAAGTTGAGACTATACGCTTCAGCATTTGATGATCTGATAAAACACTGTTTTTAAGCATTCGATAGTAAAAAACAGAGAGCATTAAACTACTAATCAAAAGCCCAATTCCTACTGCAATGATTAAATAATAATCAGCAAATCCAGAGCCATCAAGTCCATAACGGAGGTGGAAAACAACCGCATCATTAATGCCCTCTCCTGTAAAATAGTTAGACACAATATAGCAAGCAGTCAATACCATATAAAGAAAAATAACGACCGCGCCAATGGACGCACTCTTAGAAGTATAAGTACGATGTTTAGAGGTAAATAAGGCAATAAGAAAAAGTCCCGCGGATAACCATAATATGTTATTCATTGTTGTTTATGTTCCTCTTTTATTTTAGATCGATATTATAGCTTGTTGTTAAAAATTTGTAGGAAAAATTGTTCTTTTTAAAAACTGGTTAAATTTTAATCAATTTACTGAGTATATTAAAATACTCTAAGTGATACAATTTCGTCAGTTCAACATTTTAGGAGGAATTCATGAGAAAACTACTTTCTCTCGCAACATTGTTGCCTTTATCAACATTGTGGGCCGCAGAAGAAGCGGCTACTGAAGCAGCAGCAGAAGTTGCTGAAAAAGTTTTAACCCTTAACGTGGGAAACACCGCTTGGGTTTTAACAGCAACTGCGCTCGTCATGTTTATGACACCAGCTGGTTTGGCACTTTTTTACGGCGGTATGTCTCGCTCTAAAAACTTGCTTAACACTATTGCGATGAGTGTTATGGGTTACATCGTTGCAGCCGTTGTTTGGGTTATAGCTGGTTATACCTTGGCGTTTGGTACCGATATCGGTGGTGTTATCGGTTTTGATAGCCTCTTTTTAAGTGGCATCAAGGTAACTGACCTTTGGGCAACGGGTAGTATTCCTGTGCTTCTTTTCGTAGCATTCCAAATGACCTTTGCAGGCATTACGGTGGCTCTTGCGAGTGGTGCTATCATCGAGAGATTGAAATTTTCAACATGGATCGTTTTTGCGGCTATTTGGATCTTAGCGGTTTATGCTCCTATTGCTCACTGGGTATGGGGTGGCGGTTTCTTGTCAAAACTTGGCGTTCTTGACTTTGCTGGTGGTACTGTTGTTCACATCAATGCAGGTGTTGCAGGCTTAGTCGTAGCTCTTATGTTAGGTAAACGTGCAGATTACGGTAAAGCAATGTTCCCTTCATCTGTAACATTGACGGTACTTGGTGCGAGTATGTTATGGTTTGGTTGGTTCGGATTCAATGCAGGTAGCGAACTTGGAGCTGACGGCATTGCAGCGAGCGCATTCCTTGTTACCAACACAGCAGCAGCTGTTGCAGCACTTGCTTGGATGACAATCGAATACATCACTTATAAAAAATTCACATTGCTTGGTATCGCTTCTGGTATCGTAGCTGGTCTTGTTGCGATCACTCCAGCAGCAGGTTTTGTTGATACAAGTGCTTCACTGATCATTGGTGCCGTTGCTGGTATCGTAGCGTTCTACGGTGTCAATGGCTTGAAAAAAGCACTCAAATACGATGACTCATTGGATGCATTTGGTATTCACGGAGTTGCAGGTATCTGGGGCGCACTCGCTACGGGTATTTTTGCAAATCCAGAAGTCAATGAACTTGGTAAAGGTTTACTCTACGGAAATGCAGAGCAAGTCATGATTCAAATCGAAGGTATCATCGTGACAATCGTTTACACAGCGGTTGCTACAGCGATCGTCTTTAAAATCGCATCTATCTTAACAGGTGGAGCAAGAGTAAGCGCAGAAGCTGAATCTCAAGGTTTGGATGAAGTAGAGCACGGCGAAAAAGCTTTTAACTTAAGATAATAAGGATCTAAAATGAAAAAAATCGAATCAATTATCAAACCTTTCAAACTTGAAGATGTTAAAGATGCGTTGGCAGAGCTTGATATTACAGGTATGACAGTCAGTGAAGTTAAAGGTTACGGAAGACAACAAGGACACTCAGAGCTTTACAGAGGCGCTGAGTATGTCGTTGATTTCTTACCAAAAATTAAAATCGAAGTGGTTGTTGTTGACGATCTTGTTGACAAAGTCATCGACGTGATCGTTAAAAGTGCTCGTACGGGCAAAATCGGTGATGGAAAGATCTTTGTTTCCAACATCGAAAAAAGTGTTCGTATTAGAACCGGTGAGCTTGATAACGAAGCGGTATAAATAATGACGAGAGTTCTTGCAAATTAAATTTTGCAAGAACTCTAAAGTGCAAAATGCACGCGGGCACACTGCCAAAGTGAACTCAGCGTTAGCGTAGCTTTTTAAAGCTTTGCTTTAAAAGCGTATTAAGCGTTCTATGTTAGAACACTTTTACATTATTTTATTCTGCCCATATCTCTTCATCTGCTTCTTGTAACGCTTTTTCCTCTTTCATTCGATACGTCATCACAAGGTTAAAACAGAGCTCACTCAGCATCAAAAGATCCCACATGGAAAGAATATCCAAAAAGGGCATTCCCTCTTCAAGGCTTTCAAAATTGATATTACATGTAAAGATATAAGCATCGTTTGGAGCGCCTAGTTCTGGGAGATTGAGTGAGTATTGAAACGCAAAATGCATATCTGCTTTGCGCCCCATTCGACGAATGCGTTTAAGTGTTCCATCGAAATCTTTTTCATTGAGGCGAATCTCTGAGTGAATGTTATGGGAGAGCACATTGCGGACAAAAGAGACAATGTCAAAAAAGTTCTCATACTGTTCACCAAAGAGTTTTTGCATAAAAACTTTAAAGGGACTTTCAAAACGCAAGCTCTCTACCGTCGCCATACAGATACCACGGAAGGCGTTAAACTCAACAAAATATTCAAAGAGTGAAATCTCTTCTTTTTTAGTTTGTCTGGCATTGACTAAAAGCTCTTGAATGATTTCCGCATTGAAATAGTAGGCTTTATCATTTTCATACTTTTTCACCACAAACAAACTTCGATCGGTTAAGTCTTCTGTTTTGGAAAGCCTGCCTAAAAACTCTCCCATATGCAAAAAATAGAAGTTCTGCTCAACAAGTAAAAGAGCATCATCCAGTAAAATATCTGTGTCGGTCATGTCACTTTTTCCAATCGTACTTTCATCTCTTGATACGTTGCACAATTTCCCTCTTGACTCATCGCATGAGGGGTAAGCCTGTTGGCATTTTTTGCTCCACTGTAAAGAAGCAGGCAGTCATCTCGAAGTATTGACGTAGGCATGACAGCATATTCACACGTACCATAGCGGTTGGTAAGCCGTACACGCTCTTCTTGCTCCAAGCCTAAACAAAGTGGAACATAGAGATATTCGTCGGTCACAAACTGTGAATTAAGCGACTTGTTTTGTTTTGCAGCAATAACATAAAAGCCCTCTTCATCCTCAAAATCGTCATCAAATTCGTCCATGAATTCAAATTTTCCACTTTGGGTGTAAAACGTCTTTTCATACGGTAAATCTTCATAGGTTTTAGAAATTAAAAAGCCATCTTTTTCCACGCTATTGGAAGCAATCACTTTTTCAATAATCGTCTCTTCTCTTTCCAAAGAGTCATGCCCAAAAGCACTCAATAACGTTTGCGTTAGATCGTACTCGCTAATGCCGATTGGACTCTCCACAATTTTTGGCATACGCCCCACAAAGGGATGCCCATAGCTAAGTTTGAGGTCTTCTTTTGCCAAAAAAGTTTTAGCAGGAATCACCAAATGAGCACGTGTGGATGTTTCATTTTCATGCAAGCCAAAATAAACAATACATTTCGTTTTATCCAGCCCTTCTTGCACTTTTGAAGTACACGGCATTTGATTGAGTGGATTGCCCCCTTGGATAAAGACAAAATCGTACTTTCCAAAATCAACTATGGGAAGTGGCTCTTTTTTCGCATCAACTTTAAATGGTAAACTGTAACCAAAGCCACTGTTGGATAGATACCCAACACCACAGCCCTCTTTCCCAAACAGTCCAAGCATGGCACCTAGCGCATCTATGGCGCGTAGAACACTGTGTCCAAAACTGTATTTTTGCACACCAATACCCACTAAAATAGAGACTTTTTTATCTTTAATAAGGTGGAGGAGCTCACCTATTTCATCCAAATTCACTTGCGATTTATCGAGCAGCTTTCGCATCGGAATGCCACTGATAAAGTCTAAAAAGTCTTTATAATTCAGTGTTCGTTCATTTAAAAAAGCGTGATTTTCCATCTCTTCCATGGCCACTAAGCGACACAGTAAAAGGGCTAAATAAAGATCACCCCTTGGCTTAATCTGAATATGAAGATCCGCATGAAGAGAGAAATCAATTTTCACAGGATCAATGACAATAAGTGTCTTTCCTTTCAGGGAAGGAAGCATGTGCGAGTTTGTCACCGTAGGATTTCGACCCCATAAGATAACGACCTCTGCATCTTTTACATGTAAAGGAGAAAGGCATAAATTGGCACCTCTTCCCTCACAAACGCCAGCGTCTCCAGCTTCATCACACAGTGAACCCGAAGCGAGTACCGCGTGATGCGAAGCAAAAAATTGTTTGGTCGCACCTTGCATGATACCTAAGTTTCCACTTCCTTTAAAAAAAAGTGTACGAGAGGATTCATACGTGTTTAATTTCTCTTGTAGAATGGTAAGTGCCTCTTCCATCTTGATACTTTGCCCTAAATAGCGTGGCTCTTCAATGCGTTCAAAGGTATGGAAGTGATTGAGGTGGTGGCAGAGATACCCTTGCGTAATGGGATGGGCTTTATTGCCTTTGAGCTTGAGCTCTTTGCTCACAGCAATACTACACCCATCAAAACAGTCCAGTGGACACGTAGTAAAATGCATTGAAGCCTCTTTTTAATAGAGTTTATAGATACAATTATACAGTGTTCTATAACCGAAGTAGTTTATCTTCTAACATTTCCCATGTTAAATGCTCTTCAACCTCTAAATCAATATGCTGATACACCATTACAAGTTCATGTTCGGTCACTAATGCATCAATTTTTGAGTAGTTCATCTGCTGCTCATTTTCGTTTACATGTAAAACCAAAAAATTATCACTATACGCCCTCACAATGATAGATTCAGGATACAGCTCACCAACCATTTTGGTAATTAAGCACAAGAATTCATCGCCCTTTTTCCAGCCATATTTTTTATTATATAAGGAAAAATTAGTGCAATTCAGATGATCTACACTTAAAATTTTTAACTGACAATCACCCACATGGGCAAAAATAAATTTCAGATAATTGACATTGTAAAAGCCGGTAAGTTGATCGCGAAAATAGTAGGAAAAACGCATCTCTTCCAGTAAATCTTTGGGCATTTGAGTGGTATTCTTAGGAAGGTTTACGTTGGCAAAAACCACTTTTGCCATATTCACAATATAAGGGTTAAACTGTTTGCCCTTCTCTTCTTCTAAAATAGCAAAAGCCTCTTCCCTGCTTAAGCTTTTACGATAAGCGCGATTGGTTGTCATTGCATCAAAAGCATCCGCTACAGTAATAATTTGAGAAAAGAAAGGGATTTGATCGCCTTTCAAACCATTCGGATACCCCATACCATCATAACGTTCGTGGTGATGTAACACAACAGGGGCAAGCCCTGAAAAGGGTTCACGGGAGAGAAGTTCATAACTCGCCGTTGAATGGCGCTGGATCAGAGAATACTCTATGGGAGTTAATTTATCGGGCTTCAGTAAAATCGCATCAGGAATTTCAATTTTACCGATGTCATGCAACATTCCTGCTTTGTAAATAAAATCAACATCATCGCTACTGTAGTCCATTTCAAGAACAAGCATTTTAGAATACTCTGCAACTCTTTGGCTATGACCTGCCGTGTAGCTATCCCGTTTTTCCATCATATCGATGAGCGCATACATACTCTCTTCATACATCTTTGTTTTTTCATTCAGATAATTACGACCACGTGCATGAATCCACCAAATGGCAAAAAGACCCAAAAGCCATGTTCCCAAATAGGTGATGATAAGAAAATAGTAACTCTGTGGATTTGCATTTTTAAATGTAGGTACTCTCATTTGAATGGTCGTAAAACCGAGCAAATCACCAACGGCAGATTCACTATGTACGTGACAAGAAATACACGCTTTATTGGCAAACATAGGCTTCACATAGAAGAGATGTTTAATACCCTTATCTTCATAAAGAGCAAAACTGTCATGGTGATCATTTTTAACATTTTGAAATGCTTGTTTGAGGGAAGGCTTTAAAGTTGAATGTGTCAAATCTTTGGAAACAGGGGCAATATCAAATTCCATATTACTCTGTTTTGCTAGTAATGCAAGAAGATCTTTGAGTGAAAAATTCGTTCGAAAATTGTAGCGTTCATCATCATTCATCGCTTTTGCTTTTTGCTCATAGACCCAAAAAACAAAGGCAAGTGACTCTTCAGCAACACCTTTTATACGTTCTAACGAGTTCTCTTCGATGTGCTTTTCTTCATTATAAAACTGATACACCACAAAAACAGTTGTTAAAAGCGTCCAAAAGATGGTTAATAAAATTGCAAGTTGTTTAAAATAACGAATTCGTTTACTGACAGACATCTATTTTGGCAATCTCTTATTAATTAAGTTAAAATAATTTAACCTAATTATGCCAAATTTAACCTTAATGCTCTATTTCACATGAAAGGAGAAAGCACTTCAAAAGTGCTTTCCCGTCAAAGAAGTTAAATACTGATCTCTTTAATATCTGCAATCGATTTAAAGGCATTGTAAATTGAAGCGATAAGATTTTGACGATTTGCTCTTATTTTTACATCTTCTGTGTTAACCATGACATTGTCAAAGAAGGCATCAATTTGTGGTTTGAGTGCAAAAAGAGCATCAAGATTTTCTTCAAAGGAAGGATACATTTTAGAAGTAGCTCCTTTAAAAGCAGTGTAAAGTTCTTTTTCATAACGGTTGTCAAAGAGTGCTTCATTGACAGGTGTTTCAAGAGAAACATCCATATTTTTAATAATGTTTGCGACACGTTTAAAGGTTGAAAACATCTCTTTAAAACCATCGTCTTGAACAACACTGGCGAGTGCTTTAATCTTTTGTGAAAGCTTCACAATATCACGTTCACCACTGCTAATGACCGCTGAAATGATCGAAGGATTGACATCAAAGAATTGGTACATTCGCTCCAAGAAAAACGTCTCTAAAACGTCAAAATCAAATGCTTTATACGATGCACTTAACGCTTTGAGATCATTTTTGATATCAAAGGCAATACCCTGATCCATGACGATTTTAACAATACCATTTACCGCACGACGAAGTGCATACGGGTCTTTATTGCCCGTTGGAATTTTGTCGATACTAAAGAGTGCAATGAGGGAATCAAGCTTTGAAGAAAGCGCAACAATCGCGCTAAAAAGCGTGCTAGGAAGGGCACTCTCTTCTGAATTGGGAAGGTACTGCTCTTTAAGAGACAATGCCAAAAGCTCATCTTCGTGTGCCGCATTCGCATAGTAATATCCCATTAAACCCTGAAGTTCTGTAAATTCATAAACCATCTCACTTAGAAGATCACTTTTGCTGTACATCACAGATTTGTCCATCAGTGTCTGTAAGGTTGAAGCATTAAGGCGAGCATTTTGAGCAAGAAGGGTTGTTTGATATTTTGTGACAAGGTACGTTGTGATTGCTTTTTCACGAAGTTCTTTATCAAGCAGTGAACCCAAACCATCAAGGTAAGTAATGTCTTTCAATCCTTCGTAGCTCAATCCATGTTTAAGGTCATTGTCCAAGAAGAAAAGAGCATCGGAAAGTCTGGCGCGAAGCACTTTTTCGTTTCCTCTGACGATTAAGGCATAATCATCGCTGATTGCATTAGAAACGACAATAAAATGATTGGTGAGTTTACCCTGTTTAAAGACAGGAAAATAACGTTGATTTTCTTTCATGGAAGTGATAATAACTTCAGGTGGCAAACGTAAAAATCGCTCTTCAAAACTACCCATCAATGCTTTTGGATGCTCCGTAATCGCTACGACTTCCGCCAAAAGTTCTTCATCAATTTCAATGTGAATACTCTCTTTTTTCTCAATCGCTTTAAAATCATTTAAAATAATCTCTTTACGTTTGGTTGGATAAAGTACAACACCACGCTCAGCGAGTCTATCAAAATAATCACCTGCAAACATGTATGCAAAAGGCTCATAGGAAACGGTTCGATGAGGATAAGAAAAGGGTGTAGACTCCACACCATAAAGGGAGAAAGGAACATGCTCATCGCCTAACATACAACCAATCCAGCGAATAGGACGAATAAAATGCTCTTCTAAAAAACCCCAACGCATGGACTTTCCAAAATTCAGCCCTTTGATAAAACTTTCAATCATCTCGCGAAGCAGTAATTTTGAGCTTTGTCCTGCAATCGTTTTTTTATAGTAAAGTACCTCTTTACCATCTTTCATCGCACGAGAAACTTCGCTAAAATCAACGCCACATTTTTTGGCAAATCCAAGCGCTGCAGGGGTTGGCACACCCTCTTTGAGTGCCACTGAAAGCGGTGCACCGAAAAACTCTTCTTCACGTTCCTCTTGTTCAGTGGAAAATGCTTCATGCCAAAGTACCAAACGTCTAGGGGTGTAATAAAAGTTAAACTCACATGCCAATGCATTTTTTTCTAAAATATTAAGCCATAATGTTTCAATATTGGGGAGTTCTTTCAAAAAAGGAATCGCAGGAAGTTCTTCGACACCTATTTCTATCAAAAGGGGTTTGATCATTGATTGACCTTTACATGTAAATAATTTAGGTCTATTTTAACCTAGTGTTGGTTAAATCGTCCTTTTACATGTAAAGGGGTTTGAGAGTTAGCGGCTGCTTTTACAGTGTCCTACCAGCTTTGAAAAGAGCCAAATAGAAGGACAAAAATCGGTAATGGCCCACACAAGAATCATCGCGATAACAAATCCAAGCAATATCGTGCCATAAATGGAACCTATACTCATAAGACAACACGCAACAAAGAGCACTATTGCCATCATGAAACGTTGAAGTTTTTCAGCACAAACCATATCGAATCCTTTTATGTTAGTTATAAGATGTAACTATAAAAGCACTCGACTTAAAAAGGTGTTATTTTTTTTACCTAATATGCAGATGTATGGAAAATTGCAGTCAAGGGGAAGTGATCCGAAAAACCTTCACCTTGGTGTACCCCTCTTCCTCTATCGCTTATTTGCCACCGTTTTGGATTATTATTTTCATCGAGCATATAAGGGCGCATAAAAACGGTAAGTGAAGCTGCATTGTAATCAATCCCTTTACCATCACTCAGCGTTTTGGGGATAATCATATGGTCCAAGGTTGCCTTTTGTTTTCCATAACTGTGCGAATAGCGTTTTTCTACAGGCAGATCATACCAAAGATTATACAGTGCACTTTTCTTATCTCCAGCATTAAGAATAGTAACTAAGCCTATTCCCCAATCTTTTTGCACGTGATACGGTGAGTTAAAATCTCCCAGAAGAAGATACTCCTTGCCCTCTTCTTTCAGCAGAACATTATGCAATGTGGTTGCGTATAAGAGTCTCTCTTCTTCTTTCTCTTTTTGTGCAGGCCAATGGTTGATATAAACATCTAAGCGCTTGTTATCAATTTTGAGAGTAATGCGATGAATGCCTCGTGCTTGATCTTTTATAAAAATGGATGATGTTTTTTCAATAGGAAAACGTGACAGCAGTGCCGTTTCAATGTTCACACGTTCTTTTTTGTTGGGATAAAACAGATACGGATACATTTTACTTCCAAGAGCGGCATTTAACTTTTGAAGGACACCTTTGTTCTCAACTTCTTCAAGTGCAATAATGTCCGCATCCATATCTGTAATAACACGAGCAATATTGGCAATCTTGATCTGCAACATCGCCTCATTCCAACCGTGTTTGTTATTGGGTTTGTACTCTTCATACTCGTTACCGTCATTTT
>JAVHRG010000233.1:0-12795 GCA_036171535.1 Sulfurospirillum sp.
CAAACGAGGACGAAATTATATATCCTTGCACCTTACAAAGACATTAAACTCGCACTGCAACTAATTGGTTTTTTTATTCCTCTCAAGTTGATTAATTTTTCGTTTACTCTCTTTCCATATAATAGACAATTCACAAATTGCATTTCATCTTATTAATTTGATAAAATGCGGTTTGATTTTACGTCTTTTGAAGGAGAATTACATGGGACTATATGACAGAAATTATATACAACACAATGCACAAGAGAGTGCCTATGAACAGACAAAGGTCAATGAAAGCTCTATGGGAGTTTTTATTAAACAGACCTATCAACTGTTTGCTGCATCACTGCTTGCTGCAAGTGCTGGCTCTTATGTTGGAATTGGTATGGCAAAAACCATCTCTTCTTGGTATTTAGGCCTTGTCATTTTAGAGTTTATCTTCTTGTTTGGACTTTTTGCTGCTAAAAAGAAAGCTGGACTTAATATGATTTTGCTTTTTGGTTTTACATTTATCAGTGGATTAACACTGGTACCTTTGCTATCGCATACATTAGGAATGCCAGGCGGTGCTAGTATTGTGGCAAATGCCTTTATTTTAACAACCGTTGCATTTGGTGGACTTTCAGTATTTGCGATGAATACCACAAGAGATTTTTCAGCAATGGGTAAAATGTTATTTATTACATTAATTGTGATTGTAGTTGCAGGCATCATAAATATCTTTTTCCACAGCCCAATTTTACAATTGGCTATTGCAAGTGTTAGTTCTATTTTATTTAGTGCATTCATTCTTTACGATACACAAAACATTATCAAAGGTGCGTATGAAACACCTATTGAAGGTGCAATTGCATTGTATTTGGACTTTTTGAATCTCTTTATTTCATTGCTTCAAATTCTTGGAATTTTTGGCTCACGCGACGAATAAGCTTTCGATTAGGCATAAAAAAGGGGGCGGAGGAATTGAATCCCCTCGCTCCCTTTTTTTATTTACATGTAAAGACTAACCTAAAGGTTCATTGACCTTAATCTCACATGTACCACTTTTATCACATTTGATATTGGCATCAAAGTAAAATATTTTACTCACATCAACTTTGGCATTCTTGAGTTTCAAAAATGCTTCCATAGATCTGCCGCCTGCTGAGCAGTTCATAATCACCACTTTCCCTTTTGGAAGTTTTGCAGCAAATTCTGTTGCACTCATTTTCCCTACTTCTATATTGATTGCCCCTTTTATATGCCCATTGGCAAACTCTCCAGCAGTTCTAACATCCACGATAGCTACATTTGCAGGAATTTTATCATTAACAATAAGTGTTTTATACCACTCACCATCTACGGTTCCTTCATCTTCACCTAACTTTATACCTTCAACAAATGCATCTTTCTTAGGACTTGGAGCGACATCTACTTTTTTAGCACCGCCTGCCGTAGTTTGGAGTCCAGCTTCTTTCCATTCTGGGTATCCACCGGCATAGACACTAATTTTTTGATAACCAAACTCTTGGAGTTTTTTAGCTAAGTTATGCGATTTTGCGCAACTGTATCCTTCACAGAAACTGACGATTGGGGTTGTTTTATCTATGGGCAAACGACCTTTGAGTGTATCAAGCTCTTCATCACTCATATACATTGAACCAGGAATTGTTCCTGCCATATATTTTGCATAGGGTCTTGCATCCATAAAGAGAGCTTTATTATTTTTGAAAATAGCTTGTGCTGCTGGTAAACCTATCTCTGGATAGTTTTTAACTATCCATTCAGGTTCACCTGCTTGGTACAATTTAACATTGGTAAAGCCATGTTCTTTCAGGTAGCCTGCAACGATTGGGCTTTTTTCACAATCCCAACCACCACAGAAAACAATAATCTCTTTATCTTTAGCGACTTTATCCAGTTGACCAATATATTGATCAATTTGAGTATCAGGAATATTCAAGCTTGATGGAATCGTACTTACTAAATATTTTGGATTGGGTCGTGCGTCAATCAAGAGTGCTTTTGCTCCCTCTCTTGTTCCGTTCCCTATAGCGACTTTAACGTAAGCGTAATCCACATTCTCTAGTTTAAACTTCTCCATCAACTCTTTTACATGTAAAGTTGGTTCATTCAACACTTTTGCACTAGGCGATATTGTTGCCTCAGGTTGTTTCTCTGCACATCCGCTCAACAACAATCCTATTACAACGATACTGCTCGCTAAAATCCTTATACTCATCTTCTCTCCTTTTTGGTTACTGGCTATTGTTAACTTTAATGATGCTCTCTTAATTCATTAACAGAAAAAAGAGTATCAAAAAGTTTGTAAATGACAATCACCACGCCTAAAGAGCCAACAACGATAAAAATCTCTCCTAAGTGCGGTGCAACATAGTTAAATGATTTAGAAAGCGCATAAAAGTCATATTTTTCGTACCCAATACCAAAACGATTAGACATTGGATTAGCATTACCCCCATAGACAAAAAGATATCTTCCAATAAATCCACCTATGACCACAGAAATGGAAGCTATAAATGTCAATATAGGTTGTCGTTCCTTAACAATACATAAAAAGGGAAGTGCTAATGTTAAAAAGATATACCCTGTGAAATAAACATAACGAAATGACCCGAAGAGAATTAAAAATGCCCAATCCTTATCAACGGTCATATATCCAAAAATTTCATAAAGCCCTAAAACGGAAACAAAAAATAACATTGCTCTACGAATAAGATCCATCAATGCTTTATATTCATGTTTTGTACGATGTGCAAAGAAGCTGATGATTCCCATAATACCCAAAGATGAGACAAAAGCAGAGATAATAAAATAAAATGTTAAGAAGGGGAATTCTGTCCAGAGATGACGTGCCGTATTCATAGAAAAAAGTTTCGCTTGAATATAATACTCAATCAAGTCAACACCGATGCTCAGTACCAAAATAGGTAATGCCAGACGCTTTGCCCACTCTCTTTTGTAGGTTAAAACCAGATAAATTTCAAATAAAACAAAAGGGATATAGGTACAATAAAGTGGCAGCATCAGCCACATACCTGCATTAAGATTAGGGGTTAATACCATCCAAATCATATTAAGCATATTAAGATCGGTCGCAATCGTAAAAAGACCTGCGAATACCATAGAAATTCCAATGACCATGAAACTAGCTGCTACTTTTGCAACAAGATGAAAGTTCATAAGCTCAGCTAATGCCACTAAAAAGATCACCCCACTACCTGTATAAATCATATACATGTAATTCACGATAAAAAGTGTCCATGGGATATTACGATTAACCTCTCCTACATCTCCAAAAACAGCCAAACGCATCGCCTCTTTCAGAGCAGGATCGGTTGGATTAAGACCTGAAGCATGCGCATTAGCGGCTGCACTAAAATAGCGTACATCAAAAATCTCATAAATGCCAATACACGCAAATATCAAAAGAAGATAACCCAAAAGCATCATCTTATTAAACAGTAGTTGAACGATACTGATCTTATTAATATTAAGACCTGCGAAGCTTATTTTTTCCATTCAGGACTCCTTCTTATTCTGGCCGCATCATAAAGAGGCTTAATATCCTCCCATGTATGAATAATTGTATTATGTGAAACACTCTGCTTAGCATAGGCTTCATCATTGGGTAAAATATAAAAAAGTTTTGGCAATGTACCTGTATGTTCTTTTTGAAAGAAAAAGCGTTTCATTTTTAAGAGCTTAACAATATCACTATTCTCATCATCCAAATCACCAAATGTTCTTACTTTCGTTGGACACGTTGCTTGACACGCTGTAGTACCGCCTTCAACTAAGGAACGATGGTCACAAAATGTACATTTATCCACAGCAACCATTGTATCATCCACAAACCGTGCATCATACGGGCATGCTTCCATACATCCCTTACATAAAATACACTTATGTGCATCTACTTTAACAATACCGCCCTGAGCAAAATGGCTTGCATTGGTCGGACACACACTTACACAAGGGGCATCAATACAGTGATTACACTGCGATGGATAGAGATTGGCAAAGGGTTTACCAAAAATAGTCCCTTCCACCACACCAATCCAAATACGTTGTTTATCGGCACCCAACTGAACACCATTTTCTTCTTTACATGCAACCTCACACGCTTTGCAATTGATACAATTTTGATAATCTAATGCCATTGCATAATTCATCTTCACACCTTCCTGATGGATACGAGAGTTTCATGCATATTGGCACACCCGTGTACCGGCTCAATCATATCTTCAATAATTTCATTATCACTTGCACCATTTCGATGCGCAAACGTTAGTCCTTCTGATTTTGCGCCAAACCCATGAATGTAAAAAACGGTTTGTGGTACAATTTTAGGAGTAGGATACGCTTTAATTTGCACCTGCCCTATACTGCTTTTCACTTCAACAACATCGCCAAAAGCAATGCCTAGAACCTGTGCCTCTTTATCGTTAATCCACAAATAATTCTCACGCATCAGCTCTAAGAGCATAATGTTATTTTGGGTTGCATTTTGAGTGAATTGTGCATGACGCCCTGTAATAAATTTAAATTTGCCTACAGGCACTTTGACATAATCTTCATCTTTCCATATGGGCATAGGATCAATTCCTTTAGCCGCCATACTTCCAAGAAAGCACTCAACTTTTTTATTGGGTGTATCAAAAGAACGTTTGAGGTCAGCAACATCAACAGGATTGACGCATAAATCGTGTAAAAAGGTATCTGCATCATATTCTTCTTCTAGCTTTAAAACAGAATAAAACTTTTTATCCTTTGGGTAGCATTCATACGTATTATTATCAATCTTTTTAAAATAAGAAAGTATATTCGGATAGAAAACACCCTTTTCACGTAGAATTCCCCACGCCTCTTCGCCGTATTTTTCAACAAACATATGCTTATTGCTCTCTTCTTGGGAGTGCATAAATGGCTCAGCCAAATTAAAACCTGACTCTTCAAAAAACTCTTCTTCATCTGCTGTTTCAAGCTCTCCTTGAACATCTTCATCGTATTTTTTAGTGATTTCCCACAATGGTTTTGAAAGTTTTTGTGCCAATCCTCGCATAATTTCATTCACAGGTTTGCTCTCATACATGGGCTCAATCACTTTTTGACGTATCGCGATGGAGGGCTCAATCCCTGCAAAAGACTGCACAGGATCTTCCCTCTCTAAGTAGGTACACTCTGGTAAAATGACATCCGCTAGCATTGCTGTATCACTTGGCATTGTATCGATCACAACAACCAAATCCATCTTTTCAAACATAGTCCGAGTTTTAGTAGAATTTGGTACCGAGAGCATTGGATTTTGTTTGTAAACAAACATCCCACGGATAGGATAGGGGGACTTACCCTCTTCGACCATATTGCGCCAACCTACCCATGTGCCCGTCGCACCCACAATAGCAGCTAAATTTTTATCGATTCTAGGCTTTGCATTAGCGTACATGGGAGCAGTTGTTGTGTGTTCGCCTAACGGAAGTTTTTTTCCAAAAACAATACCACCTTTGACATCTATCCCACCTCCAAGCGCTGTAAAAAGCGCCATGGCACGACGCAGTTGAAAATCATTTTTAGACCATGTTGTTCGTCTTCCTTGATAATAAATTGCCTGTGGTGCGTTAGCCATAAAATCATGGGCGATTTTACATATCGTTGCAGCAGGAACACCTGTGATTTTTTCTGCCCATTCCGGGGTATATTCACTCTCAATGATATGTTTTTTATATTTATCAAAATCGACAAAATTTTTAGTAACATAGCTACGGTTATAGACTTGATCAATAATTGCAACATAGGTCAGTGCTAATACAAATGCCAAATCTGTTCCTGGTCGAATTGGAACATAGGTATCGGCGTGCATTGCCGTATTCGTAAAACGCGGATCGACCACAACCAGTTTCATACCACGTCCACGAGTACGTTTAAACATATCCATTGTATCTGGTGTTAAAATTGCCTCAGCGCGATTGGCTCCTGCCATAATGACATATTTGGCATTTTCTAAGTCCGCTTGTCCGTAACCGCCAATCGTTAACGTATATCCTGAAACGGCCGTTTGTAAACAGATGGTTGAGTGATTAAGAAAATTGGATGATCCAAATTTATCTGCCATAAACATTTTAAAGGTGTGTTCCGCTAACCCTTCACCAGCGCAATATCCGATAGAGGAACGATTGTCTTTCTCTTCATCTAAAATTTTTACCAATTTATCTTTAATATATTCATTTGCTTCATCCCATGTTGCTCGTCGATATTTTCCATCACCACGCGCTCCAGTTCTAATCAAAGGAAATTTGAGTCGATCAGGGTCATACAAAGCATGAATACCAGCAACTCCTCTCGCACAGAGCATATTACGAGATTTTGGAAAATAAGGATTGGGGTCTAACTTGGTCACAATACCATTGCGCACATGTGCGATTGCAGCACATTTATTTACGCACATTTCACAGATGGTTGGAACTTCCTTCATGAGTGCCGTTTGAGGTTTCTCTTTTGAGCTTGCAAAAATGGTTGACTGACTAAGAGCCGTTCCACTTGCAATACTTAAGGCGACACTTCCTTGAAGAAATCTCCTTCGTGAGATCTCTACTTTCATTCGTTTTCTCCACTTCAATTTTTATATATTAGGTTTAAAAACCTACTGAAATAACTATTTCATGGGTACATTGTAAAGAGAGTTTCTTTATATTATTATTAAACAAAATCATTTTTATAAGTTAATATAATCATAATGAAAACAAAAGCTCGACATAATCGCTTATAAAAAAAATAAAAAAAATTTATAATTTTATATAATTTGGTTAAAAAAAGTATATTTTTTACAATTTTAGTAAAAATTTAATTACATTTATAGGATTTTTATACTTTTTTTTTAAATAAAATGGAGTTTTTTACAACACAAGATTGAGGGGGAGGCTCATTATCTTAGCCTCCTTAAAAGGGGATTTTATTTTCTATCTGATTCTTTTGTGCAGTTACCGCCATCACCTTTAATTACAATTCGCACTTTCTTCTCGTTACCTTTTTGCTGTTCATTTTCATAAAGAAGCTCTCGTATTTCACTCTGAAAAGATTCAATACAGTCTTGGCTATTTTTAGTTGTATCTAAAATCAGCACTTTCTCCTCTTTGGAATTTTGGGATTTATTCATCTCAGGGGTTACCGTATTTTGAACTGAAGCATTAAGATCACAATCTTTTTCTAAAAGTGTATTGATTTTTTGAGTCAGTGCCTCAATAGAGCTATTTTTGTCGTTTGGATTGGCATAAAGAATTTTCGAAATCTCACTCTGAAAAACTTCAACACAATCCGTCTGTCTCTCAAGATTAGCACTTACCAACAATGAGGCGAATAATGGTAAACTAAATATAACCTTTCTCATAATATCTCCTTTATTTTTAACTATTATATACTATTATTATAAAAATATTTACTTTTTTTTATATTAAGTATTTACATGTAAAGCGTCATGATTCAAAAAGACACTCTAATGAAAAAAGAATGAGGTCAAAGAAAAGAAGATTCTGAAAAAAGGAGCACTTGCAATACTCCTAAAGTCCTATTAAAATGAGGGTTTAATATCTTGTTTGCGAGTAATAAAATCGAGTGTACTCGTAATTAATGCATCTTGAATACGATCCTTGAGATAGCAGATGTAAAATTTTCGCATGAGTTGAACGCCTTTAATTTTGGCAACATGTAATGTTCCAGCCTCTACTTCATCTTCAACCATATATTTTGAGAGAATAGAAACCGTTGGAGCGCCATTAATGTCAGCTTTTAATAGCGTTTGCTTAATCGTCATGGCACTATTAGCAATATTTTTAATTGTAAAATTTTTGCAATCAACATCTATTTTATGAAATGTTTCGTAAATAATTTTGCGGGTATTGGACTCCTCTTCACGACAGATCCACTGTAATCCAAACAGCTCCTCTTTGTGCAAAACACTAGGAAGTGCCGATCTACTTACAACAACTAATTCATCTTCCATCCATTCGCGATAAAAGATATTTGGATTAAAGGTAGGTGATTCAATGAGTGCCAAATCTACTTTTCGACTTACAACCAGCTCTGTAAGCTCAATAGAACTGTTCACTTTAACCATAACATTATTGGAAATAACCTCTTGAATATCGTTAAGGAACTCCGGTAGAATATAATTTCCAATGACAGGCGACGCTCCTAAAATAAAAAGCATCTCCTTATTGACCAAGCGCATTACCTCTTTTTCAGTCAACAAGATCTGTTTTTCGAGACTCAATAGCACTTGGTAAAGCTCTTCTCCCTCTTTGGTTAGGTTAATACCACTTTTTTTGCGATCCACAATAGGAATGCTCAAATAATCTTCTAGAAATTTGATCTGTTGCGTAACAGCAGGCTGACTAATTCCGAGCTTTCTGGAAGCTTTAGAAAAACTTTTTTCTCTTACAACCGTTAAAAATGTCTCTATTTTCGCAAAATCTTTAAACATTCACATTCCTATTTCAACAATTCTCAATCAATGTATTATATAGATCAATAACATAGCGCCGTATTGCCACTATCACTCGCAAAATTATAGAGAAAATCATACAGATGTTTTAATGAAGCATCGGTTAATGGTTTTGCATCAGGGCAAAAATGGATTAGTTCTTCTTTCAATGTTCCTGCTTCATAAAGGTGTTGCCACTCTTTTTGTGTATGGTTTTTAGCCATCACATTACCGCTAAAACCACATACTTTGCGCATCTCTTTTTTAAAAATATCCGCTCCCATCGTTGCATCTGCCAAACTTGCCGTTGCAAAAAAGCCAAACATCATGAAGAAAGCTAGAAATAATTGTATAAATTTTACCATGTTTCACTTCTTTTATTCTAAGGTATATAAATACTACCAGAGCATTAAACCTCTGGTAGTGTTTTTACATGTAAAGACTAACCTAAAGGTTCATTGACCTTAATCTCACATGTACCACTTTTATCACATTTGATATTGGCATCAAAGTAAAATATTTTACTCACATCAACTTTGGCATTCTTGAGTTTCAAAAATGCTTCCATAGATCTGCCGCCTGCTGAGCAGTTCATAATCACCACTTTCCCTTTTGGAAGTTTTGCAGCAAATTCTGTTGCACTCATTTTCCCTACTTCTATATTGATTGCCCCTTTTATATGCCCATTGGCAAACTCTCCAGCAGTTCTAACATCCACGATAGCTACATTTGCAGGAATTTTATCATTAACAATAAGTGTTTTATACCACTCACCATCTACGGTTCCTTCATCTTCACCTAACTTTATACCTTCAACAAATGCATCTTTCTTAGGACTTGGAGCGACATCTACTTTTTTAGCACCGCCTGCCGTAGTTTGGAGTCCAGCTTCTTTCCATTCTGGGTATCCACCGGCATAGACACTAATTTTTTGATAACCAAACTCTTGGAGTTTTTTAGCTAAGTTATGCGATTTTGCGCAACTGTATCCTTCACAGAAACTGACGATTGGGGTTGTTTTATCTATGGGCAAACGACCTTTGAGTGTATCAAGCTCTTCATCACTCATATACATTGAACCAGGAATTGTTCCTGCCATATATTTTGCATAGGGTCTTGCATCCATAAAGAGAGCTTTATTATTTTTGAAAATAGCTTGTGCTGCTGGTAAACCTATCTCTGGATAGTTTTTAACTATCCATTCAGGTTCACCTGCTTGGTACAATTTAACATTGGTAAAGCCATGTTCTTTCAGGTAGCCTGCAACGATTGGGCTTTTTTCACAATCCCAACCACCACAGAAAACAATAATCTCTTTATCTTTAGCGACTTTATCCAGTTGACCAATATATTGATCAATTTGAGTATCAGGAATATTCAAGCTTGATGGAATCGTACTTACTAAATATTTTGGATTGGGTCGTGCGTCAATCAAGAGTGCTTTTGCTCCCTCTCTTGTTCCGTTCCCTATAGCGACTTTAACGTAAGCGTAATCCACATTCTCTAGTTTAAACTTCTCCATCAACTCTTTTACATGTAAAGTTGGTTCATTCAACACTTTTGCACTAGGCGATATTGTTGCCTCAGGTTGTTTCTCTGCACATCCGCTCAACAACAATCCTATTACAACGATACTGCTCGCTAAAATCCTTATACTCATCTTCTCTCCTTTTTGGTTACTGGCTATTGTTAACTTTAATGAGTACTTGTTTCATCCAAATTAAATATTTTATCGGCAAGATAATACATAAACAAAGCCAAGCCAATACCACCAAATCCAATTGCAAACTCAGCCGCAGAAGGGAAGTACTCTACAAATGTAGGTGCTAGTTGGTATTCTGAACGTTTGAGCATTGTCATAGGATAGAGTAATGTGTCATGAACCAAGTCATAGCGCATAAAGAAAATACCCACCATACCTGATATAGAAGCATACACCGTTGCTTTAATGGCCTTTGCATTGCTGACTAAGATAATTGTAAATGGTATTAACATACCTAAGATTAACTCTCCAAACCAAAAAGTAGGACTTTTCGTTGCATGTAAAATAGTTTCTGCTCGCTCTGGCATATCTCCATACAGTGCTGTTATGATTTTCCATGCTTCAAAGAAGATCAGTACGGCTAAAAGCATGCCTAAAATTTTTGAAAGTTTGACAAGCATCACAGTGATTTTTTCAGGAAAATTCATTTTGTATCTAAATCCATACATTAAGAAAACTAAGTAACATCCTGTGATCATGGCAGAAAGAATGAAATAGACAGGATAAAAAACACCATTGGCAGAAGGTCTAGAGATCAAAAAGCCAAAAACAGCGCCAAGATTTGAGTGTGCTGCAAGACCGACTAAAAGACCGCAAATACCAAAGATTTTAGAAAAAGTATGATTCACTTTAATCGCTAGAAAGAAAAATTCTAAACAGATAAACGTAAGGTAAAGACCATACAAGGTTCCCATCCACCAAATAGCAGACGTAAGACCCGGTGTTAAAACATTGTAAATCAACATTGTCATTGGGTGACCGATTTCTAAGCCAATAACGGCAAAACCTGAACTGATTGTGATAATTGCACCTGCAATGGCACGCTTACCAATTTGCTGAAACTCTGGAATTCCAAAAACATGCCCAATCGAAGAGATAATGCAAAGACCTGTACTGGAGACCACAAAGAAAACGTACATTGCAATGAGTAACCCCCATGGATGTTGCCTCGTGACATTGTAAACATGGTGTCCATGTAAGATATACGCAACCGCACCTGCCATAAAAGCGGCAAGAAGGGCTACGGTTGTAACTGCCATCACCACATTCAGGGGCGTTTTTTCAAAATAAAAGAGTTTTTTCAAAGAAATTGTTTGCATCATAAACTCCTACAATATATAAAATAGTTTTGGTTTAGTACCCAAGTGACTTTTAACTTGGCGGTACTCTTTATTCACAAGTAACAGTGAAATTTCGCTATTTGGATCATCCAAGTCACCAAATACTCTGACTTTTGTTGGGCAGGTCGCTTGACATGCTGTGGTTGTTTCGCCATTAGCCAATCTTGTATCTGAACAAAAAGTACATTTATCAACCGTATTCGTTCGATTATCGACATAACGTGCATCATAAGGACATGCATTAATACAGTAGGTACACAAAATACATTTGGTTGGATCAACCATAACCATGCCATCTTTACTGTAATAGGTTGCATTGGTCGGGCAGACTTGTTGACACGGTGCATTGTCGCAATGTTGACATTGACTTGGTTGATAGGTTTGAGAAGCGATAGAGATATTGGGAAATTGTCCTTCTGCCTCTTTAATACCTACCCAGATGCGATAATGATCGGGTAAGAGCAAAACACCATTTTCTTCTTTACATGCACTTTCACATGCTTTACAATTAATACAATTATTGTAATTTAGTGCCATCCCATAACGTGCCATAATCAAACCTTTCTAATTTCTACAATTGTGTCATGAAGACAAGAAGCTCCATGCATTGGCTCCATGCTATCTTCAATAATTGCTGCATCATTGCCGCCATTATGATATGCACGCGTTAATGCTTCAGAGTAATTACCAAATCCATGGATAAAGAAGAGTGTATCGGGTCCAATTTTCTCCGTTGGATACGCTTTAATCGTTGTTTTACCCACTTTACTGACAACTTCGATTTTATCACCAAATTTGATACCCATTTTTTCTGCTGTACGTTTATTAATCCATGCAAAATTTTCAGGGACAAGATTGAGTAACATGCGATTGTTCGATGTACCAGATTGTGTAAATTGGGCATGGCGACCGGTTATAAATCTAAATTTACCAGCAGGAACTGCCATTTCATACTCTTTTTTCCATACAGGCATCGCATCAATACCTTTTTTAGCAAGTGCTGGGACTGAACACTCAACTTTACCTGATGGCGTAGCAAATTTAGTATTCCTTACAGAATAAGCGCGTTTTGCATCGGGATAGTATTCGTAGTCATTCACACCCGTTTTTTTGAAATATTCATTCATATTAGGATAGAAAACACCTTTTTCTTTTAATATCTCGGCTGCACCTTCATACTTAGCGACTGCATGCTCGTTAAGCTCTTCTTGTGAAGAAGCAAACGGCTTGGTGAGATCAAAATCTCCATACGCCTTCTCTTCACCATCATCTTCAATGGATGACTGGACATCTTCATCGTATTTTTTTGTGATTTCAAACAGTGGTTTTGAAAGTTTTGCGCTAAGTCCTCGCATGATTTCCATAACAGGTTTACTCTCAAACATTGGGTCAACCACTTTATTGCGTTGAGCGATGGAAGGCTCAATACCCCCAAAAGAGACAACAGGATC
>JAVHRG010000234.1:0-12676 GCA_036171535.1 Sulfurospirillum sp.
GGACATGCCGCCGTGGTGGGAATACCCGCTAAGTCAATGTTGTCTTTTATGGCAAAGGGCACACCGTAAAGCGGTAACTCTTCCATCTTGGCATGCTCAAGTCTCGTTAAATAAGGCTCTAACTCCGTATCGCTTAAGACATGTAACCAGATAGGATTGTCTGAAAAGTGTGCGATGCGCTCTTTAATCTGTTGAACAAGTTCTCTCGGTGTACACGCATTTTGAGCGTAATTTTGCTTTACATGTAAAAGTGTCATTCTCTCTCCTTTGTCTCATCTTCTTGCGTGCTCAGTGCCTCTATTAAGGCTGCACTGAGGATTAAAAATCCACCGATATATTCTCTAAAATCCATTGTCTCACCTGCAATGAGCGTTGCTGAAATCGCCGCGGTAATCAGCTCCATAATGATAATGATGGACGAACGTCCCGCTTCCATATGGGTCACGCCCCATTGCGAACCGATATTGGCGAGAAGTAACCAAATCAGCGCATACGCTCCTAATTCTCCCCACGCATTCATCCCAACATCCATTGGAAAAGGCTCAATATGCCCTAAGAGTAAAAGAGCTGCTAACGCAAAACAGCCGTAAAACATCGCCCCTATTTTAGAAGCAACTGGTACACTTTGCGCAAAGCGAAACAGCAAGTTGTTGAGTGCGAATAAAAGCCCTGAAAGAAGTGCTAAAGCATCTATCCATGAAGGTGGAGTCTCAAAGATTTTAAAGCCCCCTAAAATTAAAAAAGCTCCCAAAATTGCGGCAGTAACACCAACCCAACGCCACCTATCAATGCGCTCTTTTAAAAAAAAGTATCCTCCCAAAACGCCCCATACCGGTAAAAGATAAAAAAGTACCATCACCCGAATCACTTCACCATTAATGAGGGCGTAAGTAAACGTCAGGTTCGCCCCTCCACCGAATAAGGCAATCCAAAACATCACGTTTCGATGTTTCCACCCTAAAGCTCTTTGCTTCCAAAGCTGCGGACTCATGACCATAGCGATGATGCCATAAGCTCCAAAACTCAAAGCAATACCCTGTATCCCCATCGCATTGATGGCTTTTAAGGGAAGCCATGATAGTCCCCATAAAATAGAAGCCCCAAGTAAAATGATGACGGGAAGGTAGCCTTTCATAGATTTTCCCTTACCCTTTTAAAGGCTCTAAAATGAAAAGTTGTTTACCTGCATAAATACTCTCGCCCTCTTCGCACAAGATACTGACAATCACGCCATCTTCAGGCGATTCGATTTCCACTTCCATTTTCATGGATTCAACGATGGCTAAGGCTTCACCCTCTTTCACGGTGTCACCTACTTTGACTAAGATCTTCCATAAATTGCCTTGTATAGGAGCTTCAACCGCTTCTTTATCGTCATCAATCACCACTGAAGCACTCTCATCATGGTGCTCCTCGTGTGCGCTTTGTGAGGTAAAATTAGCAAGTCCTGTTCTCTCCCACATGTTGCGCTCTTCTTCAAATGCTTTTTGCTGAGTGGTTTTAAACTGCTTGATAGACGTCTCATTCTCATCTAAAAACGTTTGGTACTTTTTGAGGCTAAAGGTTGTCTCTTCGATGCGTAGTTTGGCTCTCCCTCTGGGAAAATCCTCACGCAAACGCAGTAACTCTTCCGCACTCACTTCGTAAAAACGGATTTGATCAAAAAAGCGTAACAGCCAAGGCTTCCCTTCTGTAAAATCTGCGGTTTGACGGTGGCGATTCCACATTTGAACCGTTCGCCCGACAAACTGATAGCCTCCTGGCCCTTCCATGCCATACACACACATATACGCTCCGCCAATGCCCACAGCGTTTTCAGGTGTCCATGTACGAGCGGGATTGTATTTTGTTGTCACCAGTCGATGCCTTGGATCAAGTGGTGTTGCCACGGGAGCGCCCAGATAGACATCGCCTAAGCCCATCACCAAATAGCTTGCTTCAAACAGAATGCGTTTGACCTCATCAATGCTCTCTAAACCATTGATGCGACGAATAAATTCAATATTGCTTGGGCACCATGGTGCATCAGGACGAACGATTTTCATATACTTTTCAATGGCAATGCGCGTAGACTCATCATCCCACGAAAGCGGTAAATAAACAATGCGGGCAGGCACTTCAATATCTTCAATCGATGGTAAAGAGAGTTCTAAGCGTTGCACCGTTTGCATCAGCGCTTCACGCTCACACAGCCGTGGATCAAAATGAATTTGCAAGGAGCGAATCCCTGGTGTTAATTCAATGACACCTTGTATATTAGCATCAACAACCGATTGCATCAGCACATGAATACGAAAGCGTAAGCTAATATCGAGTTGCATTTCACCGTACTCAATCAATAAATTACTATCCCCTGATTGGCGAAAGGTTACGCTGGGCAAAAGCACACTGCTCTCATCGTGATACAAAATAGGCGAGCCTATCCCTTTTTCTTGGAGCATTGAGCGTTCGTCGTATGTGGAAAGTGACGTAATGGCAGTCTCTTGTAAGCGAAGCATTTGCATCGCTTCATCATGGCACAGAGGAACAAACGTGACGGTGTCACCTGCTCGTAATTGTCCGATTTTCCAAAGCTCCGCACTCACAATCGTTACAGGACAGACAAAACCACCTAAACTAGGACCATCAGGCCCTAAAATGACGGGCATATCACCTGTAAAATCTACTGCACCTATGGCATAGGCCGTATCATGAATATTAGACGGATGCAATCCTGCTTCACCACCATCACTGCGCGCCCATGAAGGTTTAGGACCGATGAGTCTCACCCCTGTGCGGTTAGAGTTATAATGCACTTCCCAACGTGCTTCGAAAAAGGCTTTGATATCTTCATCCGTAAAAAAATCGGGTGCGCCATGCGGTCCATACAACACCCCAATACGCCACTCATTTGTAAACGAACGATAAGGTGTAATGGTCTCAAAACACGCTTCTTTGGCGACCATTGCATCGACATGCAAAACGTCTCCTGCAAGCAAAGCTCTTCCCGCATGCCCTCCAAAAAGTCCTAAAGAGAACGTCGAACGACTTCCAAGATATAAGGGAACATCAATACCCCCTCGAATGGCAAGGTAGGTACGAAAGCCTTTAGTGTGCACTTTCTTGAGTTTTAAAACACTCCCAGCCTTTACATGTAATGCTTGGTTCATACCCACTTTAATGCCATCTAAGGATGCATCAATTATCGCACCGCACAGTGCAATAACCCCTTCATAGTTAAACCGAAGTGTCGGCCCCGCAATGGCAATCTCAAGTCCTGCGACATCTTCACTATTGCCAACAAGTGCGTTTGCATAACGAAAACTAAGGCTATCATAAGGGCCACTCGGAGGTACACCAATATCCCAATACCCGATTCTTCCCGGATAATCTTGCACGGTTGTATGCGTTCCGGGACGCAAAATATCAATACTCTGAGGCGCAAAGCGAAACGTGTTTAGAAACTTGGTCGTTTGCTTCCCTGCTTGAAAGACATCTCCCTCTACAACCGCGCCAAGGTAGTCTAAATTGGTTTCAATCCCATCAATGCGCGTCTCTTTAATTGCCTGAGCCATTTTGGCTAACGCCTCTTCACGCGTCTTTTCTTTCACAATAAGCTTTGCAATCATCGGGTCATAAAATGAAGAGACATTCAGACCCGTTTCGATGAACGTATCGCAACGAATATCGGAAGCAAAATGCACGTGCGTAAGCATGCCAGAGCTGGGTTGAAAGTTTTTCATTGGGTCTTCAGCATACACACGCACTTGGATAGAATGCCCATGAGGCATGTGCTTATAATCGTACAATTCGGGATTATACCCAGACGCTTGATTCACCATCCACTGCACTAAGTCGATGCCACTGACCTCTTCGGTGACACCGTGTTCGACTTGCAAACGGGTGTTAACCTCTAGGAAGTAAAACTGCTCACTTTGCGTATCATAGACAAATTCAACCGTACCGGCGGAGAGATACTTGACCGACTCACACAAAGTACGCGCCGCACTGAAAAGCGCTTCGCGTGTCTTTACATGTAAAAAAGGTGCAGGTGTTTCTTCAATGACTTTTTGGTTACGGCGTTGTACTGAACAGTCTCTCTCCCCAAGTGTTGCCACATAGCCTTTGCCATCACCAAAGACTTGCACCTCGATATGGCGCGCATGTTCAACGTATTTTTCTAAGAACATTCCGCCATTGGAGAAGTTGTTTTCACTGAGGCGTTTGACCGAAGCATACGCATCGCAAAGGGCTTGTTCGTCATAACACAACTGCATCCCGATGCCACCACCGCCTGCTGTACTTTTAAGCATTACAGGGTAACCGATACGTTTGGCTTCCACTATTGCTTCATCTAAGTCCAAGAGCAGTGAAGAGCCGGGAAGGAGAGGTACATGATTAGATTCGGCAAGAGCGCGTGCGGTATGCTTGAGCCCAAAAGCTTCCATATGTTCAGCCCGCGGGCCAATAAACACGATGCCCTTTTCTTCACACGCTTTGGCAAACGCGGCATTTTCACTTAAAAATCCATACCCTGGATGAATTGCCTCCGCGCCACTTTTACAAACCACATCAAAGATTTTTTGGGTGTTAAGGTAACTCTCGCTGGCTAATCCGTCACCGATACAATATGCCTCATCGGCTAAGCTTACATGTAAAGAATCTTCATCGGCTTTGGTGTACAAGGCAACAGAAGCAATGCCCATCTTTTTGAGTGTGCGTATGACGCGACACGCGATTTCGCCTCGGTTGGCGATCAGTATTTTTGAAAACATTTCTCATCCTGTATGATGGTTTTGGGTCGTCCCAAGTTCATCTCTTTTCTAGGCCGTCCTAGCAAAGAAGAAGATACGCTCTTCTAGGCGGTTATGCGATCACTCTTTATCCCAGACGATCATCTGAATGGGTGTTGGATTAAATCCATTGCACGGATTGTTGAGCTGTGGGCAGTTGGAAACTAGGACTAAGGTATCCATTACCGCTGTCATCTCGACATAATCACCCGGTTTGGAGATACCATCGACAATCGCTAAGTGACCGTTTTCTTCCACGGGGACATTCATAAAAAAGTTAATATTATTGGTCAGATCACGAGGATTCATCTCCAATTCACCGACTTCAAACAAAAAGTTATCGCGACAACTATGCATGTACTTTTTATCATGCCCAAAGCGTACAGTATTGCTCTCGGCGCTGCAATGTCCACCGAGGGTATCGTGGTTTCCACACGTATCTGCCACCACTTCCATGAGTACGTTATCATCACTGGAGATCAGTTTCGTTCCTGTCGTGATAAAGATACTACCTTGTTCTCGTATCGTATCGGACGCACTGTAACGCTCTTCATGATCGTTCGCGTTGTAAAACAGTGTATCGACCGCTTGACATCCCTCTAAATCCACTATGCGCAAAGTTTGCCCTTTATAAATTACTTTTGACCATGGAATGCCAGAAGGCACATGTTCGTTGTAAATGGCGGTTTGAATTTCTCTTTTCATCACATCTCCTTACGCAAAATAGCGGGCATTGTTCTCAAAACCACGTTTGGCTTCGGGACTAAAATTCATACAAAAATCATCTTCACTCAAAGGAGCACCTTGATAAATGGTGATTTGCACATCACTGGGATTATACGTTCCGTTTTCCATCACATGCGGTGTGTTAGAGAGCACTAAAAGCACATTCATCTCTGCTCTTAGCTCAATATAACCACACGGCTCTGGGCGCAACGGTGAAAGAGAAAGTTTGCTCCCCTCTTTAACATCTACTTTACGAAACAGATTAAGACACGCAACAATGTCTCGTTTTCCCATACCGTATTTTCCAAGTTCTACCAAAAAATTTTCACGGTCACTTTTGTAGTAGCGGTTGCGTATATCGTTAAAAGACCCTTCGCCGAAATTCTCTTTGACAAGGCGTGGATTGCTCATGCCCGCCACTGTATCCATGAGTCCGTTGGTCGTATCTTCGGTAATAGAAAAGAGAATATGTCCAAGTTCTGAAAACAGAACTTTGCCTTTTCCTAAAAATGCGTTCCATTGAATTTTAACCGTATCGGCGAAGTTATAACGCTCAGCGGTATTATCGGCATTGTAAAAAAGAGCACTGACGGCTCCTTTGCCATCTTCCGTACTGATACGTACTTTTTGACCTCGCTTGATGATTTTAGACCATTTTGCACCGCCTGGCAATACTTCATCCAGCACAATATACTCTTGCTTAAGATTGAGATGTTTGCTTATCATAATGCTTCCCTCGTTATCGTTTGATTAATTTTTTTAAACACAGTTTCCTTCTCCTTTTTATCGTGAAGAGGAATATCATAGGTTATTTTCGCACCAAAGGCATTCGGTGCTTGTGGGTCAAGGCGTACTTTATCGAACACCAGAAGCCTTGTTCCTAGGTAAAATCCTTCGTGAAGATCATGTGTGACCATCACGACCGTTAAATTATTTTTTTTCCATAAATCCAAAATGAGTGCGTGCATATCAGCCCTGATACCCGGATCAAGTGCACCAAAAGGCTCATCGAGAAGCAACAGTTTTGGCTTTTTTACTAGCGATTGCGCGATGGAGAGACGCTGCTGCATACCGCCTGAGAGTTGACTTGGATAGTGATGTAACACATCACCTAATCCCACAGCTTCAAGCATCGCTATCGCCTCTTCACGTGCTCTTTTCTTCGCTTTACCAAAGAGTTTGCCCAAAAGAGGCGAAGCCCCTAGTTCAATGCCGAGCATCACATTTTCCAATACACTCAGATGCGAAAAGAGTGAATAGCGCTGAAAGACAATACCTCGCTCAGCGCTCGGCTCGGCAGGAAACGGTTTGCCTTCAAATAAAAACAGACCTTTTGTCGGGCTCTCTTCCCCTAAGAGCATTTTTAAAAACGTACTCTTGCCACAGCCTGAAGGACCAACCAGCGTACAAAATTCTCCTGCTTCAATATTTAAGGAGAGGTTTTCCAATACAACCGTTTCACCATAGCGTTTCCACAGGTTCTTAATGGTGATTAAACTCATGCTTTATCCTTATTTTCGTACCATGGGAAAAGTTTACATGTAAACTTTTTGAGTAGAAAATCTGCTAAAAAAGCCAACAACGTAATCCAAATAACATAGGGTAAAATCATATCCATTGCCAAATAACGACGCACCAAAAAGATGCGATACCCAAGCCCCTCTGTCGCAGCAATGGCTTCTGAGGAGATCAAAAATATCCACGCAGTTCCCAAGGTCAAACGCACTGAATCTAAAAGACGCGGAAACATTTGAGGAAGGATGATGCGAATTACAAGCGTCCATGTCGAAGCGCCCAGAGTTTGCGCTTTAATGAGCTGCTCTTTGGAAAACTCCTCAACGCGGTGTTGTAAATCACGCACAATCAGCGGTGTAACCCCGATAACAATGAGTGCCACTTTTGCCACTTCCCCCATCCCAAATATAATAAAGAGAATAGGTAAAATGGCAATCGGTGGTACCATTGAAAAAGCGGCGATAAACGGCGAGAAACCTGCCCTAACCAAAGGAATAAGCCCTAAAGGAATGCTAATGATAAGCCCCAAAAGAGCGCTAATAACCACGCCAATGCCTAAACGCTTGAGCGAGGAGAGCGTATCATTGATAAAAATAACCTCGCCTGAACGCTTGCTAGGACTTAAGGCAGATTTTTCCATCGTGTCAACCATATGCGAAAAAGAAGGTAAGAGTTTATCGTCCTCATTTTCGTGTAGTCTTGCATTCGATGCAAAAACATACATCAACACAATCAGCAAAAAAGGCATTAGCCCTAGCACAAGAGCTTTGGAATGGGAAGGCTTTTGGTTAATCAGTCGCATAGTGCATCCTCTTTTGTATCGAGAGTTTTAACAAAACCTTTAAAGTTTACCTTCACTCGCTAGTTTCATATATTCGTCGCTAAAACGAAGTTTTACATTGCTCGCACTGCCATACGCTTTTCCATTTGGAAATGCCATACCAACAAACGTTGCATCTTTAGCGCCATCACCCAAAATGCCATGCTCAAAGGAAAACTCACTCACTTTTTGCATCGTTGCAGGCAGTGCTGCACTGGTTGAGAAGGCTAAAGCCTCTTTTGCATCGTAAAACATTTTGGTGGTTTTAAGTTGACTGTTAAAGCCGGCGACATCTGTTCCTGAAGCTTTTGCCATCATGCTAATTGCTTGAGCATCACCTTTTTTCATTTGTGCCATCACTTCATACCATGCGCCTGTAAGTGCTTTAGCAAGCTTTGGATTATCTTGCATTGTTTTGGTGTTTAACACAAGCATATCGATAATTTCGCCAGGGATTTTACTGGAATCAAAAGCCAAGGTTGCACCTTTCATCGCTTTGATTTCACTGAGTTGTGGATTCCATGTGACTAAAGATGTCACATCTTTAGAAGAAAAAGCAGCCACGATATCGGCATCAGAGGTGTTAACCACTTTCACATCTTTTTCGCTCATCCCAACCGATTCAAGTCCACGTGCTAAAAGATAGTGAGAAACAGAGAGTTCCACTAAATTGACATTTTGACCTTTGATATCAGAGAGTTTTTTCTTATCTTTGAGGATAATACCATCGTTTCCATTGGAGAAATCGCCAATGATAACGGCTGTTGAATCCACACCACCCGCTGCTGGGATAGTCAATGCATCCATATTGGTCATCACACAGCCATCAAATTTACCTGCGGTATATTGATTGATGGATTCGACATAGTCATTGACTTGCACCATCTTTATCTCAATACCGTATTTTTTAGCCCATTTGTCAATAATGCCAGATTGCTCAGCATAATCCCAAGGCATCCAGCCAACGTAAATGGTCCAAGCCACTTGAAATTTATCTTTAACTTCTGCTGCAAGAGTAGAAGCACCAATGGACATAGCCAGCGTTGCGGCAACTAATAACTTAAGGGTGGGTGAGAAGAAAGCGTTCATAAGAGGCTCCTGAGTAGATGAGATTAACACGCCAAGAGGTTGAGAAACCTCCCGGGCTTTTATCCCTCCGTGAACCTCTACTCAAGAGGTTGATAGCTCTCGGACCAGACACAAATTGCTTTGTCGGAACCCTAGCTACCTATTAGTGTGCGAGGCCTCACAGCCTCATGACATGTTTTCTGAGGTAAGTATAACAAACACTCGTATAAAAAAGAAGAGCCTAAATGATTAAAAAATAGGCAATTAACTGAATTTATTTTACATGTAACGCATTGGGTGAGAAATGAATCGTAAAATGGTTTAGCCCTTCTACATGTAAATAGCTCAAACGAAATCCATGCTTTTCAACAATAGCATTAGCAATGTAAAGCCCCAACCCTAAACCCATACTAGACCCCTCAACCGTTCGATTAAACGCGCGTGAAAAATCGAGTCGCTCGTTCGGTATTTTTTCACCAAAACTACAGATGCTGATACTTTCCAGATCAATATCGACGTCAACGTCTCCGCTTGAGTGTTTGAGTGCATTGTCCAATATATTTTTAATGGCCGTGGCAAAAAGTTCAAAGTCGACATTGACCAAAGGTGCCATTTCTTGTGGCGAGATATGAATACGCTTCGTGTCACTCAAAAGGAGTAAATCCATGGCATGATCAAGGACATCAACCAAACGGTACTCTTGCGTCTGTAAAATCCACTCATCTGAGCTTAGTTTTTCGACTTTAACCATCTCTCCCAAAAGGGTTTCTAAACGTTCAAAAATACGCTCCATTTGAGATTGCTGTTTGAGATCAAGGATAGAACTTGAAAGAATCTTGCCCTTCATAATAGGCGTTTTAAGCTCATGCAAGATATTGCGTAGAAAAAGGGTACGCGCTTCTTTTAAGAGATGAATTTTTTCCATGGCTAAATTAAATTCTAATGCGATTTCGCCTAATTCATCTTGACTATCCACTCCAATCGCTTGAAATTTTTTCGTATTGCCAAAGGTACGAATGGCACTTTTCAGATTACTCAGACGCAATACTTTTCGAAGCACAATTCCAAAAAAGAGGAGTAAAAGAGCGTTGGTGATACTCCCTAAAATAATCAGTCTGTAAAACGATGTCTCTTCTACATTCTCCAATACAGGGGGCTCTTCCCTTCTCATCTTCGATGGTGGTGGCGGTGGAGGAAAAGGAAATGCCCCTTCTCTTATAAACGGTTCATTAGGAGGGGGAGGATGCGGAAGCTTCCTCGGAACAAGATAGAGCTTTTTCTCGTATAAAATCATATCGGCAAAAGCGTCTTCTAAGAGCTTTTTGCCCTCTTGCAGTAAGATGTCCTTATCGTGATCACTAATGCGAATACCCAGCTTTGCAAGCGTTGCATTGCGATCAGGCACATTGTCATGCATCATTTTCATTGCTACTAAAAAACGTCGAAAGGTGAAAAATTCTTGATCGCTTATCTGTCGTTTGTATTCAATAACAAAGGCAATGTTTATGACAACGAAGCTCAGCGCGAAAAAAACAGTGATAAGGGTGACGATTGATAGTTTACGCATTGACAAATTTATACCCGACACCTCGCACAGAGAGAACATAACGAGGTTTTCGAGGGTCATCTCCTATTTTTTGACGAATTCTACCCATGATGACATCGATGCTTTTCAAACTACTTTCATATTTGATTGAACCAATATTAAGTAAAATTTCTTCTCTTGAAATTACAAAACCCTCTTTTTTTAACATATACGCCACAATGTCATACTCTGCCATAGTAAGTTTTAGCTCATTTTGCCCTCGCTTGATGATGTGCCTCTCTTCATCAAGGCTAAAGGTATGATACGTGGGTTCATTAAGCATTGAGCCTCTTCGCAAAATCGCACGAAGCCTGTAAGCAAGCTCTCTTGGATCATACGGTTTGGGTAAAAAATCATCCGCTCCACGCTCAAAGCCCATCACTTTATCACCCATATCGGATCTAGCTGAGGAGATAATAATGGGGAGTGTAGGAATGGCTTCATGGACAATGCGACAAATCTCTAACCCATCAATTTGAGGTAAAGAGAGATCAAGGACAAGTGCATCAAATGTATCATGTTGAAGTGCCGTTAATCCGTCTAAGGGAGTAAACGCAAGGATGGTTTCAATCTCCTCTTTGAAAAGAGATTCTTGAAGCAGTTGTGCGAGTTCGACATCATCTTCGATCATTAAAATTTTAATCATACTTGATTATAACGAAGATAAAGTAAATGAAAAGTAACATAAAACCACGCCTTGCTTAGAGCGTGGTTTTAAACTTAGGCACTAAAACTAACAGAACTACTTGAAAGAGTATTTTGGGTAGCGTAATTCGAGATGATTTGCGCTAAAAGTGCTTTCATCAAGGAATTTTCAGTCGTACTCTCATCGGTTGTTGCAGAAGCGCTGGTTGTTGTACCAATACTTGCCGCTTTCGTAGAGTCTTGGTATGCCTTCGCTTCAGCAGAAGTCACTTTGCCATCGCCGTTGCTATCAGCCGCATCGAAATTCTGAGCCAATGTATCAAAAAGAGAAGCAAGGTCACTATCGGTTGATGAAGTATCACTCGCCATAGCGGTAAGTTCATCTTTCGTATAGCCCGTATCTTCTTGTGTAGAAGAGGACGGTGGCGGAGGAGGTGGGGGCATACTTCCTGACGCTGCAACGTTACTTGCATCGGTTGTTCCACTGGTTGTTGTATCTTGTTGCGTTGATTGCTGATAAGCCATAGCTTCAGCAGAGGTTACCTTACCATCACCATTGGTATCAGCTGCTGAGAAATTCTCAACCACTGAAGAAAGTAATGAGGCAAGATTGCTATCCGTAGAGGAAACTTCACTCGCCATAGCGGTAAGCTCATCTGCCGTATAACCTGTATCTGTTTGCGTAGAAGAAGACGATGACGGAGGAGGTGGGGGCGTACTTCCTGCCGCTGCTGTAGACTGCTGCGCGGATAGCATAGACGTTAATTCATCTACACTGATCTTGCCGTCTCCATTACTATCAAGTGCTTTAAAAGCGTTATTGACTGTGCTTTCATCAGCATTTGAAAGTTTTAGAGCAGCACTGCTAAACTCAGTACTGTCCACAGAACCACTCGAATCACTATCCATAGAAGTAAGCAACTCTTCTGCGAATTTTGACATTAACGAGCTAGTACTGCTGGTACTGCTGCCATACGTCGCGTACGATGACGTTCCGTAAAGAGAATTTGAACTTATAGTCATCTTCTCCTCCTTTATTTGGCTTGGGGATATCCCAGTAGCAATCCTAACGCTAAAGCGGTAAACAGTGAGTAACATTATACAAATTTTTTACATGTAAAAACGTGACTGAAACATAAATTTATCCAAACCGATACCCAACCCCCGAAATGGTGATCAGTAACTGAGGTCGATTGGGGTCAATTTCGATTTTTTTGCGAATCTGATTGACAAACACCCGCAGGATTTTAGTATCGCTTTGATAGCCAACACCCCAAACATTTTTAAGGATTTGGGCATGGGTAAGCGCTTTGCCACTATTGTGCATTAAAAATTTTAAAAGGCTAAATTCTAGTGGGGTGAGATGCAACGCTACATCATTGAGTTTAAATTCTCGTTTTTCAAGATCAAGTTCGAGCGTGCCAACTTTGAGCAGTGGTGTGCTCTCTTTTTTTTGAGCATGTCTGAATGCGGAATTGATGCGCGCAACAAGTTCTCCTGTAAAAAAAGGCTTCACCACATAATCATCTGCACCAAGATTGAGTG
>JAVHRG010000235.1:0-2484 GCA_036171535.1 Sulfurospirillum sp.
CTTCAACTTTGAGTTTAAAGGACTCATTCGTTTCGATAAGTTCGTTAATTTTTTTAATATTGTGTGAAACGGCTGTGTGATCTTTCATTCCAAAATAGGTTGCTAAGGATGGCATTGAGTTTGGAGTAAGTGTTCGCGCCAAATAGATACCAATACGTCTTGCTTCTACTATATTTTTACTACGTTTTGTTGATTTAATTTCACTGGGTTTAATATTAAGATCTTTTGCAATGATTTGAATAATATCTTCAAGGCTAATATTTTCACGACGCTCTTTAATCTGTTCACGCATCACATTTTTTGCAAAATCAAGGGTAATTTCTTGACGCATAAGCGATGCATACGCATTGAGGTTAATAATAGCACTTTCAATTTCACGGATGTTATCGCCCATATTGGCAGCAATGTAATTGACAATATCGCTGTTAAGATTAATACCATCCAGTTCACATTTTTTCTTAATAATAGCAATTTTAGTTTCCAATTCTGGTAAGCCAATATCGGCAATTAAACCCCATTCAAAGCGACTTTTTAGACGATCTTCCAGTCCATTGATCATTTTAGGTGGTTTATCAGACGTTAAAACAATTTGTTTACCAGCAGAATGAAGTTCATTAAAAGTATGAAAAAACTCTTCTTGCGTTTGAATTTTATTGGATAAAAATTGTGTATCATCAATAAGCAAAACATCGCAATTACGGTACTTCTCACGAAATCTATCCATGGATTGGTTACGAAGATTGTAGGTAAAGTCATTCATAAACTGTTCAATTGTAGCGTAAATGACAATTTTACCTTTTGCTTGGGCATAATTACCAACGGCATGAATAAGGTGTGTTTTACCAAGTCCTGTAGGTCCATAAATAAAAACAGGATTGTACATAACACCTGGTTTTTCAGCAATGGATTTAGCAGCTGTGTAGGCATATTGGTTTGAGCTTCCTACCACAAAACTATCAAAGGTGTACGATGGGTTTAAAATAGTGTTTTTTGTGTTTTTAATGGCATCGATTATCTCAATAGGGGTTGTTTTCACTTTTGTCGTTTTAAGATGTTCTTTAAGGACAATTTTGATTTCAGGTTTTTTACCCGTTTTAAGTTCAAAGAGATGGGCAATTTTATCGGCGTATTTGGTTCTAACCCAATTTGCAATTAAAATATTAGGGGCAAGAAAGACCATTTGATCCGAATTAGAGGCCTTTTCATGGAACTTTAGCTGTTTAATATAGCGATCATATTCTAAAGAAGCGATTTCTCCTTTTAAAAGTTCTATGACAGTATCTGCTAGCAAAAACGCTCCTTAAAAAAGTCTTCACCCTGTGAATATCATGTGAATAAGTTTGATTTATTTTATCTAAACTATTATTAGTTATATGTTAAAGAGGGTATGGGTATAATGTGAAAAAAGTTATTCACCCTGTGAACAAAGATGTGAATAAAGGACAAAAAATTGGTTATTTTAGGGATCGATCCGGGATCGCGTAACTGTGGTTATTCTATTCTCAAAAAAGAAAAAAACAGTCTTATTTTGATTGAAGCAGGGCTTATAAAAATTAAAGAAAAAATACTTCAGCATCAGATTATGGAACTCGTTGAAGGACTTGATGTTATTTTTAAACAACATACCATTGACGAAGTGGCTATTGAAGATATTTTTTATGCGTATAATCCTCAGACGGTGATTAAATTAGCACAATTTCGAGGCGCTTTGAGTTTGAAAATTTTACAAACGGTTGGCAATTTTAGTGAATATACCGCTCTACAAGTTAAAAAAGCAGTGACAGGCAATGGAAAAGCAGCTAAAGAGCAGGTTGCTTTCATGGTGAAAAAAATTTTAGGGATTAAACAAGAAATTAAACCTTTGGACATTACCGATGCAATTGCAATTGCGATTACACATGCCCAAAGGGTTAAAGTGAGTTAGGCAGGCTCTTTAATGCTAAAGAGGTATTTGTGTTCTTCTGGAAGTGCATCGTAAAGTGCATGCGCTAAATTTTGAATTTCCCATAGGGCACTTTTATCACTGCGAAGGGTTAAAAAATTTTGAAGACTTCGAGCATTGATTGTCCATGTAAGCTCTGTCTTGTAGCTCTCTGGAAGGCAGTATTTTGCCTTATCGTTGCTAATGCCTTCCACAAGGACTAATCGAAGGTTTTCAAGTGCCTTAAGGCTCATCTCATCCACCATCTCTACACCTGTTAAAACGAGGTACTTTGAAGCACGCTCTAAATCTTTACATGTAAAGCTCTCTTCATTCTTTAGTTCTTTGAGTGTGTAGCGTGTTGATTTAACAGAAAGTGATGCTATGCGGTGGCGTGCAAGCTCTTGAAGTAGGGCACGCGATACTCCTTCAATGTAGAAGTTATAGACTAAATGCTCTAGTGTTGAAGCATGTTTAAATTTATTGCCAACACGATCAATGAGTTCTTTATCTTTTTCGCCACCTTCGTCGCTTTTGTCAAAACTTTGCCAGCAGGTACGAAT
>JAVHRG010000236.1:0-2466 GCA_036171535.1 Sulfurospirillum sp.
TGAGTGCACCTGCAAAATCATTGTCTATGACATCCGATTTTGCAAGCTTTTTGATGCGCGTGAGCGTATCGGTCACTTCGATCTTATGCTCCAACGCAAGGGCACGCACCCCTTGAACGATAGGGAAAAGACCTCCCTTTTTGACATCAATTTTATGGTTTTGTGCAATTAAATGGGTAAAAATACCAATAGGTGTTTCAAACGCCGTTGCCGCTTTCGCAAAATTGGCTAAAAAAGGACTCTGTTTTTCGACATGTTCAAAGATTTCAGCTTTGAGTTTATGCAACATTGATGCATCTCCTGCCACCGCGATACCGTCAAAAAAGATCGCAAGGTTCATGACATCTTCCATGCTAGGAGCATCAAACCACCGCACAATTTCCTTGTGGTAAGCGCTAAAATGCTTGCACCAATACGGATTGGAAACCATGATGTTACCCTCACAGCGCGGAAATCCAAAATCGATGAGTGTTTCCGTGAAGCGTTGCATGTAAGGCGTATAAAGGCTTTCATCCATCTCATCATCGATGATTAAGGCATTATCTTGGTCGGTTTTCAGGAGTTGTTCTTTGCGCCCTTCACTGCCCATAACAAGTAAACACGCTTTTTTCGCAAGCTCAGGCGGTACGATCATACCGTAGAGTTTTTCGTAAATTTTCTCGTTAATCTCGGAGATTAGTTTCGCGATATAATCAACCTTTGTCCCTTTTACATGTAACTTTTTCACAATGCTAATCAGATCAAAACTGGCTTGCTTCAGCTCTTCAATCGTCGTCGCTTTGCGAATTTGAACGGCGACAAGATAAGTGTGGTTGGCAAAGTAACTGAGCAGATCGAGCTGTTCTAAAATGCCGATAATCTCGCCATCGCGCGTGACGATAAGACGTTTAATGGAGTGCTTCGTAAAGCTAAGAAGTGCGTTAAACAAGTAGTCATCCGCTTCGATGGTAATGATGGGATGAAGCGCAATAGGACCAATGGCAGCATGTTTGTCGTATTCATTTAAAAGCACATGGCGGCGCACAATGCTGTCGGTCACGATGCCATATTCGTACCCATCGCCATTGCGGATGATAATACAGCTACTCTTTTTTGCCTCCATTTGACGAAGGGCATCGATGATAGAGCACTCTTTTTCCACGATGGTCGGCTCATGCAAGTAGCTGTCTTGCACACGTGCCATCATAAAACCTGAAAGCTCGGTGGTGTACTCTTTGGCTTTAGCAGATTGGATTTTATTGGCAAGATCTTGAATAAAATAGGCTTTAAACGCTGCATTAGAGTCGAGTAAAGCGAGGAAATCGACTTTTTTCAGCTCATAGCAGATAAGCTCTTCCAACACTTTAAAACTGTTTTCACTTTTGGAATAAATGAGTGCATCCGCATCAAACGAGTTGGATTTGCTGTAAACTTTAAGCAATTCTTCTTCACTAAACTCCCCGACTTCACCTTTGATGATGATGTATAAAAATTCAGAAGGTTTTGAAGGAGAAAGTAGCAGAGTCTCTTTTTTGTAATAGGCAATATTCATCGCACCAATGGCTTTAGCAATCTCGGTTTTGGAAAGCAGTTGAAACGGATGAATAGAGCGCAAAAATGCCTCAAGATCGTACATGCTCATGCCAAGCCCCTTAATGAGAGTAACTTTGATTGTAACGTGGAGCGAGCCAAAAAATGCTTACATGTAAAGATTAATGAAGCAGATAAACGAAGAATGTGGCATAATTGCACACAAAAAATTAACAAGGAAAAACGTTTGCATCCTACCATTGAAACTTTTTTAGCGAACCTTACCGCACTTCACCAACTTGAACCCCGAAATCTTCCCCAAGATGTTTTACATGTAATGGTTTCTATGAGCCCTGAAGAGCTTTTTAAAACCTGCACCCAACTTGCGGTACTACTGAACAATATACCCAGTCAAACCGAACCGATCACCCTTACTGAAGAGGAGATAGCGACATTGGCGGAGGAGTATTTAAAAGGGATTTTAAAACGATTTCGCTGATGGATGGTAATTTTCACTGAGCATTCGAGCGATGCTTTTTGCCATCAACTCATAACCATCGGCATTGGGATGAAGCTTGTCAGACTTAAGTGTGGTTTCGTTGTCAAAGATTTTTTTAAGACTGCTATCTTCGATCTCAATGTTATTCTCTTTCGCCACTTCATAGTAAAACGATGGCACATCAAAATTTAAAATACCAAACGTTGGCACACCGACTAAGAGAACATAAATGCCTTTCTCTTTGGCTAGCTTGATCATTTCGTTAAGATTATGTTTCGTTTGTGCCACATCAATTTTGTGCAAAATATCATTGGCACCATGGCATAAGACTAAGATGTCTGGTTTATGGCGTTCAAGGACACTAGACAAACGTGCCAAGCCTTGTTCACTAAGTTCTCCATTGACACCTTCATTGATCACCGTTACATGTAAAAGATCGACCAAGTCAGAAGGATAGC
>JAVHRG010000237.1:0-2461 GCA_036171535.1 Sulfurospirillum sp.
GACATCTTTACCTATCAAAGAATAGCCTTATCATGGGTTTAATAGGCACTTAATTCTAGAGATGGTATTATATTCAAAATATCTAAAAAAATAAATTTTAGGGCTAATCAGTATGAAAAAAATAACTGCGTTGTCTCTTGTCGTTGCGACTTCACTGTTCGCGGCTCCGTTAAAAAGCCTCCAATTTGATGGTTTGATCCACCTCTCTCCGGAGATGGCTTCAGAAATGATCGACATGAGAGCAGGTGATTCTGTCGACATGGAAAAGATCGATAAAGCAGTTAAAACGCTTTATAAACAAAATTATTTCGAAGACGTTTGGATTGAAGAGATGGGCGAAGGTGCTCTGGTCATCCATGTCAAAGAAAAACCAGTCATTGCTAAAGTGGACTTTCTAGGCATTAGTGATAGTGATAAAGATGAAATGAATAAACTTGCCGGCATCAAAAAAGGTGAAGTATATGATGCGGAGAGAGCTGAGCTTTCAAAGTTGAAAATTATCAAGTTTTATGAAGACAAAGGCTATTTTGATACGGTTGTAGAGATTAAAACAACACCTCTTAGTGAAAAACTTTCTATGTCACTTGACTTTGTCATTAACCGTGGTGAGAATGTCGTCATTAAAAAAGTGACTTTATGTGGTTCAAAAGCCCTTAATTATAATGATGTTGAACCAAATATTGCCAATAAATCTGAAGAGTGGCTTCCTTGGATGTGGGGCTTTAATGATGGAAAACTAAAAACGAGTGATATCGAGCATGACTCTGCGCGTATTAAAGATACCTATATGCAAAAAGGCTATCTTGATTGTGACGTGAGCCAGCCATTTTTGAAAACATATTTGGATAGTTATACGGCAGATTTAGTGTACAGTGTCAATGAAGGCGAACAGTATAAAGTTGGTACAATTGGTATTGAAATCCCAGAGGGATTCATTGATGTTCAAGCGGTCATTGCAGAGATGAATCTTCAAAATGGTAAAGTCTTTAACGTTTCAAAATTACGTAAAGATATGACATTGATTGAGACTAAAGTAGCCGATCAAGGCTATGCCTTTGTTAAAGTTTCCCCTGATGTTAAAAATGACAAAGAAAACCATATTGCAAATATTACCTATCGTGTTATGCCTGGTGAAAAAGTTTATATCAATAATGTCAGAATTTCAGGAAACAGCCGAACAATCGATAGAGTTGTGCGACGTGAAATTTACTTAGCCAATGGTGATATGTATAGCCGTACGGATGTAGATGATACGAAAAAAGCACTCAAACGTACGGGTTATTTTGAAGATGTAGAAATTAAAGAAGAGCGTATTAGCAAAGATAGAATGGATATTGTCGTCAATGTTAAAGAGGCTTCTACCGGATCTATTGGTGGCGGTATTGGTTATGGTTCATCCGATGGACTTCTTTTAAGTGCAAGTGTTTCTGATGGTAATATTTTTGGATCAGGTTTAAGAGCTGGTATTGATGTTGAGCGATCCGATAGTGAACTCAATGGTGCAATTTCTTTAGCCAATCCACGTTTGTTTGATTCCGTATACAGCCTTAGTGGAAAGATTTATGGAGCGGATAATAGCTATTACTATTATGATCAAAAGAAATATGGTATTAATGTTGTTTTAGGTCGTAAAATTGCTCGTAACTGGGGCGTATCTCTTGGTTACATTATAGAGCAGGGTAAACTTTCAAATTTAACTAATGAGCTTCAAGAATATAAAGGTCAATTATGGACAGACGAAACAACGATTAAAAGCTCTGTTGTCCCAGGGATATCTTTTAATAATACAGATGATTATTATCTTCCACGCAGTGGTATTGCTGCAAGTTCTAGTTTAGAGATTGCAGGATTAGGTGGTGATGAAAAGTTTATGAGTAGTGTTAATAAATTTGCAACTTATTATGGCTTACAAGATCTGATTGATTATGATCTTATTTTACGATACAAAGCACAGTTTAAATACCTTGCCATCAACTCAGCAGATGAAAAATACTCTTATGGTGAAAAATACTATATGGGTGGTATCAGAACAGTTCGTGGATATGAGTCAAATTCACTTTCACCAAAATTACCTGGTAAAGATATTTTGATCGGTGGTAACACGATGCTTGTTAATACTGTAGAAGCGAGTTTTCCATTGGTTGAGAGACTTAAAATGCGTGGGGCAATTTTCTTTGATTATGGTATGATTGGTGAAGACAATCTTGATATCAAGCGCGGTGGTACGGGTGTAGCCTTAGAGTGGATTTCACCACTAGGCCCTATTGGGTTGGTCTTTTCACAGCCCGTTATGGATGAGACAGGTGATAAAAAAGCTTCCTTTGAATTTACAATCGGACAAAAATTTTAATCTCATAGTATAATGGGAGTTGAAAAACTCCCATTAATCTTCATAACTTCAAATATTTTTTCTACTTAATAATGATTGCAAAAGAAGCGGGTTTAATAAGCTGTTTGATCT
>JAVHRG010000238.1:0-2446 GCA_036171535.1 Sulfurospirillum sp.
AATGAGATGCACACGCAAATGGAATAGCCCTTTAGTAAATTGCCTGCAACGCTCTATTACCAATGGAAAAACTATGTAGCGCTCATTTTAGCCAACCAAGCCTACCTCAAAGATGACTTTGAAGAGGGGGCATTTATCAATGCCAATACGTCAGAGCGTGACCAGTTTTATGCCCTTATGGATTCTTTGGAAGTCTTGCAGCAAAATGAGCTCACACACTCTTCCGAAACTTATTCCAAAGCCAATAAAGAAGCGATTAATTCACGTTATTTTATTGCAGTTTGGTTGATTATTATTGTGCTTTTAACCTTTCTGGTGGGCTTTTTTATTGCCAAAAATATTGTCGATTCTATTTTACATGTAAGGCATGGACTGAGGGAATTTTTTGACTATCTCAAGTCTCCTTCCACCGAAGAAGCCACACGTATTCATATTCCGCTGACGAACAAAGATGAGTTGGGCGATATGGCGAGGCAGATCAATCAAAACATTGAGATTATTCAAGCCAATTTAGAACAAGACAGCAAACTCATTGAAGATGCAACGAATGTCGTGGAAGATTTAAAATTAGGCAATCTTAACCGTAGACTCGTGGCTTCAGGCAATTCCGATCAGCTTAACTTACTCAAAGCCGTGATGAATGAGATGCTGGATAATTTGGAGCTTCGCATTCAACAAGAGATCGATGAGCGCACGCGTCAAGAACAGCTCTTAATTCAGCAAAGTAAACTCGCTGCCATGGGCAATATGATCGGCAATATTGCCCATCAGTGGAGACAACCGTTAGGCGAAATCAATGCGCTTTTGATGATCATTCAAGTGAGACAACATTTTGATGACTTTAATGAAGCCTTTTTAACGGAAAAAATCGAAGAGTGTAACCGCATCACCGCGTACATGTCTAACACGATCAGTGACTTTCAAAACTTTTTTAAACCCTCCAAAGATAAAGAGATTTTTGAGATCAATCATGCGTGTGAACGGGCAAGCTCCATTATCCAAGCTTCGCTTCGCTATCACTCCATTGAGTTTTCATTTAATGCTACAGAAGAGATCAAGGTGCTTGGCTATCCCAATGAGTTTGCTCAAGCATTGTTAAACATACTCTCCAATGCCAAAGATATTTTAACCGACAGGCAGATCGAAAACCCTTTCATTCGCATGAATGTCAAAAATGGGGAACAATACACGCTCATTAAAATCGAAGACAATGGCGGTGGCATTTCTGAAGAGTATTTGGAACGTATTTTTGAGCCTTACTTTACGACCAAACACGCTAAGCAAGGTACGGGCATTGGACTGTATATGACCAAAATGATTATTGAAAATAACATGAATGGCATCGTGACCGTTAGCAACACGGAACATGGTGCACTCTTTACGATCAAAATAAAGCACCATTCAAAATAAATTGTATTTTGAGAGAGGTTGTACCAAAATAAAAATCTTTATACTTTTTTTATACTTTTCATTTAGTATTTTCACTGTACTATAAAGTGAGAAATGGATCATTGATGTTCCCTCTAAATTCTAATACGCTATAAAAGAATTAGAAATATATTCGGTATGTAGGTATCAATCAGGTAAGTCAATGAGTGCAATTTTAGATTTATCGTTAATTATTTGCGTTATGAAGAATGCGTATGGAGTAGTCATATACAATGTTATTTGACTTGTTTTGATAAAAAGCATAGGAGTGAAACAATTGAAATTGTATGATAGTATAAGGTGCTTTTACACTTTAAAATCAAGTTGAATCATGAATTATTTTAAGCGAAAATATCTATCGACTATCCTCTTTATTCTTGTTTTTTTCTTTTTAACCTTTGCTTATATTGTTCTTGTTTTTATCAACTATGATGCTAACAAAACGATGATGCAAGAACTAGTGAAGACAAATCAATTGAATATTGTCAAAGGGTATAAGCGTCAAATTGATGAATGGCTGTCCGTTAAAAAACGTATAGTCTCTTCTGCATCGACTTTTTTAGAAAAGTTGGATCCTGAAAAAAACTACCACGACATTAGACAAATTTTACAAAGTGCCATTACAACAGGGGAATTTCGAAGTGTTTATATTGGTTATGCCAATGATTCTTTTATTACGGGTATTAATTGGATAGCGCCATTAAATTATTTTCCTACCGAACGACCATGGTATAAGGTAGGGAAAGAGCGTCAAAGCATTGCTATTACACTACCTTATATTGACTCTGACCTTTTAAAAGAAGTAGTTTCCATTGTTTCTCCTATCTACAATCATCAAAATGGGCAGTTAATGGCTGTCCTTTCAAGTGATTTAATTTTAGATTCCATTCAAAAAGAGATACTCTCTATCAATTTACCATTCAATGGTTTTGCTTTTTTGGTGAGTAAAAATGGCAAAATTCTCGTTAGTCCTGATGGATTTAGCGAACAAAAGTGTAATGGCTGTGAGCCTGCAATA
>JAVHRG010000239.1:0-2433 GCA_036171535.1 Sulfurospirillum sp.
TCTCTAACTGTCACATCAACCTTGGACGTAAAAACAAAATGGGTGAAGCAGTCCAAAATCTTAAATGGATTGAAGGTCGCATTGTGGGTAAGAAAAAGTTTGACCTTTTAAGCGATGAAGAGCGTGTGGATAAATTCCCAACAGGTATCCTCAAACAAGAAGAGGGCAAACTCGAATACTGTGATGCATATGACAAAGTCATTTATGCAGCACAAAATAAAACCACAGTACAGCTATAAGGAGCCCCTGATGAGAAGACAATTACGTTTCGTTGGCGTTGGTGGTCAGGGTGTTATCTTGGCGGGTGAGATTTTAGCAGTTGCAAAGATTAAAGAGGGCGGTTATGGTGTCAAAGCATCAACGTATACCTCTCAAGTGCGTGGCGGACCAACAAAAGTTGATATCTTGCTTGACGAGAGTGAAATCCTTTTTCCGTATGCCAATGAGGGTGAGATTGAGTTTATGATCGCTACAGCGCAAGTCAGCTTCAATCACTTTAAAAGTGGTGTAAAACCAGGTGCTATTATCGTTGTAGAACCAAACTTGGTGACTGTCAATGAGGAAGATCGTAAAAAATGGAAGATCGTTGAAATTCCTATTATTACGATTGCAAAAGAAGAGGTTGGAAATGTTATCACTCAATCCGTTGTAGCACTTGCGATTACAGTTGAAATGACAAAAGTTCTAGCCCATGATTTAGTCCGTGAAGTCATGCTTTCAAAAGTACCTGAAAAAGTGCATGCAGACAATATTAAAGCGTATGAACTTGGCATTAAATACGCCAAAGAAGCGCTCGCTAAACTCTAAAACTTCAAGCTCTTCGGGATAAAACCTGAAGAGCGAACTGCTTTACATGTAAAGCAAGCGAAGTGAAGAGTTATTAGTAAACATACCCGATTTGTAAAAGGAGTTTTGTAGAGTGATCAGACTCGCTGGTGACCTTTTCTCCACCTACCACTCTAGCGAGTTGTGCCTTCGCAAAGAACTGTTTATAGTTTGCTTGGTAGCCTAGACCGATATCGGAGAGTTGTCTTCCTTCACTATTGGCGACTGGGTTTTCCATTTTAGCGTAGCCTGTATCGGCGAAGATACTCGCTTTATGACTGATACCTTCAACACTTGGAAGGGCATAGAAGAGTTCCGCTCCTAGAAGGTAACCATCTTCTGCACTGTGCTCGCTATCTGGGAAAGCTCTTACCCCATACGCTCCTCCTAAGGAGAAGTCTTCTGAACCATCGAGGTTTTTATTGCCCAGCGCTTTTTGAAATCTTAGGCTTGTGGTAAGGGAGTATTCGGGGTTAAATAAAATAGCTTTTTCAATATTTCCACTGACTTTGGTATAGTCTCCATCCGTTCGTGCTCCAGCTTGATCGAGGGCACGTGCAGCATCATCTTTAAAACTTAAATTACCTTGGGTCAGTGTCATGCTTGCATTGGTTGAACTTTCTAAACCAAAGAGCACACAGCTTCGTGTATAGGCCAAAGTTAGATTAGCCGCATCGGACTCTTTTTTTGTCACCGTGTCGGTACTGCGCACTTCATCTTTCATGTTTTTATGGGCGTAGCCTAAACTAATATCAAAGGTTTCTTGGCGTGATTTAATCATCGGATAAATCAAAGAAGCTTCCAATGTTGTTGAATGACCGAGTGCATCCAAAGCGGCATACTCTTCTGCTAAGGAGTACGTTGTTCTTGAGGCACTGATTTCACCTCTAAGACCATTACTCATCAGTGGGAAGTTATAGTAAGCTTTTCCATTTTTAAGATCACCTGTTGTAGACATCACGCCATTGATACCTAGTTTATCTCCGTATCCCAAAGGAGAGTTAGCACTTAAGCCTACATTGGTTCTATAACGTCCTGTGTATTTACTGCCATAGTTATCCCCTACAATATAAGCACTGTAAGGATTCGTGGCTTCAGTGGTCATATCAAAGTCGGATGTTCCTACTTCTGCTCCTGGTTTAACATCGGCTCCTGTGACTTTTACACCAGGAGTATCATTGATGATCAGCATGGCTCGCTCTAGGGTGCTGGTACTGACAATATTATCGCCTTTAATAGCATCAAGCATTGCTTGAACTTGGGTATCAGAGACTAAAGAGCTATTGTTAAGATAAAAGGCTCCATAGTTTCCTTCAATGACGGCTATTTCTAAGATACCTTCACTCATACTTTGTTTAGGGATATACGCTCGTGCTACGAAGTAGCCTTCTTCTCTGTATTTTTGGGTAATCAAAGAGGTTATCTTTTCGAGTTCACCTAACGTATAGCTTTTACCTTCGTAGGGTTTTAACAGTTCTTGGAGAAGTTCTGGTTTTACATGTAAAGCGCCAGTGAGTTTAAATCCTTTGATCTCGACACTCTTTCCTCCCATATCGCTCATGACTGGTTTTAGTTCAAAATTGCTTTTACGGAACAGATCGGCCAGTG
>JAVHRG010000240.1:0-12256 GCA_036171535.1 Sulfurospirillum sp.
GGTGTTGGAAGTGGTATTCTGTCGTTTCAACTCATCCAAAATGGTTTTAAAAACATCTTCGCAACCGATACCAATAAAAATGCGATTATCGGTGTGGCGCAAGAGTGCAAGCGATTGGGCTATGAAGAAAATATAACATTAAATTATGGCGATTTATTTGAAAATTGTGATGTGAAAGCGGATGTGATTCTTTTTAACCCACCGTGGCTACTGGCAAAACATAGCTTGGAAGAGGGGCTTGATAAGGCGATTTATTATGAAAAAGAGCTCTTTCCAAGGTTCTTTGAGCAAGCACTAAAGCACCTTACCCGTGATGGAAAACTCGTGCTACTCTTTTCAAACCTAGCACAAGTCATCGATGAAAAAAGCCCTCACCCCATCATTGAAGAACTACAAAAGAACAACCGTTTTAGAAAAGAGTTACACCTCAGACGTGACGTAAGTGCTTCATCAAAAAAAACAAAACGTACCGATTCAAGAGAGAATGAAAAAGTCGAACTGTGGGTTTTAGCGCCGAAAGAGAAGGAAGAGGTATAGAAAAAGCCCGACGTATTGCCGAGCTTTTTTCTTGGATCAGTAACGATTATTTAGCTTTTTCTGTCGCGATTGCAGCAGGAATAAGACCTTGTTCGGTCAAACGAGGGTAGTTTTCTTTAGCTGTCAGAAACTTGACCAGTTCTTGCGCTGCTGCAGGTTCTTTGCTCCCTTTGGCAACACCGATGGAAAAGATAGTCACTTTTTGATACGGAGCGGGGATAGGACCAACGAGATCCACACTGCCTTTTTCGCCCGCAAATGGTACGATTTCACTTACTTGTTGGAAACCGATCTCCAAATCACCCCGTCCAACCCATGTAGCGACACGATCCCCTACGATAAGCTTGGTTTTGCTTGTGACACTCTCGCCAAAAGTTGGGAATACTTTTTCCGCAAGGTGCGTACCGCTAGCACTAGCCGAGTAGCCAATCGATTTGGCATCCATTAAAACTTTGTCAAATGCGGCTTTGGTGCTGATATCTGGCTTTGGTTGACCTTTGCGAACCATCATGCCGATTGAGGAGTGAACGAGATCAACACGGCTACCTTGGACTGCGAAACCATCATCGATCATTTTGTCCAATTGATTGCTAGCCAGTATGATCAGATCAAAAGTTTCGCCGCGCTTTAGGCGGTTAGGAATGGAAGTTGTAGAAGCGCCCATGGACGAACCAGATTGTAGATTGACCTTGTGACCCGTTTTTTCTTCAAACGCGGGTTTGAGCTCTTCCATCGTAGCATAAAAAGCTCCTGAACTAATAACGTCAATGGTTGCAGCATGTGCGCCTAATGCAAATAACAGGCTTAACAATACAACTGATGTAACTTTGAAAAAAAACTTTGACATAGACTTATCCTTAACGTAAATATATTACGTTAAATAGTAATACACTTTTTATGTGTAAGTCAAAGTCTATTTTACATATGTTCTCATAGTCATTTTGTTATAGCAGTGCTTTAAAAATTTTGATTATAAAAGGAGTTTAACTCTAAATTTTTTGCTAATTGTAACAACACTTTTTCACTTTTAAGCCATTGAAATACCCTGCACTTATTTAATTTATAATTAATTATTAAAATTAATGCTATTTCCATGCTATATATTTAATGTAATATTTTAACAGACTTCTTACATAACTTAACTCATTCCATTGTATTAGATTTAGATTAGGTAAGAAGTTTCATACACTTTTAAAGGAGGAAATATGAAATTAGTTAAACTTAGCTTGGTGGCTATGGTAGTTGCTGGACTTGCGTCTAGCTCTTTTGCGGCATCAGATACACTTGCTGACGCATTTAAAAATGGAAAAGTAACAGGTGAATTAAGAGCTTGGTATTTCGATAGAGACACGGGTGCTTCTAACCCTACTGTATCTACACCTGGCAAAGATGGGACACTTGGCAAGGGTGATGCTGACATTTTCTCTACAGGTGTTATGTTGAGTTATGTAACAGATTCATTGTATGGTTTAACTCTTGGGTTAACAATGCAGTCAAGCTATGCACCGTTTGCTGATGACGATGCAAAAAATCTTTATGCGACAGATATGTACGGTTCAGGTGCGGTACTTTCAGAAGCCTATGTAGCGTATACGATTGGTAAAACAACGGCAAAAGTGGGTCGCCAATTTATTACAAGTCCCCTTGTTAACAGTTCTGGTTCACGTATGATTAAAGAAGCATTCCAAGCAGCAGTTCTTGTCAACACAGACCTTCCAAATACAACCTTAGTTGCAGGTTATTCTGACAAATTTCAAGGTAGAACATCTGATTATGATGCAAGCGTAGCTGGTGGTGATTCAGGGATGCCTAACTTTAAAAAAGAAGCGGTATTTTACGGAACCGGTAAAGCTAATAACGGATCAAACGTTTTTGGATTTGACGGAGCATACACTGCTGCTGCTATCAACAACTCAATCACAAATTTAACATTAACAGGTCAATACTTATTTGTGAATGATGTTGAATTAACCAATGGTGGTGATGCAAACGTTTTCTATGCTGAGGGTAACTATGTAGTACCTCTAAGCACTATGAAATTACTCTTTGATGCGACATACCGTGGTTCTAGAACATCAAATGAGACATTTGATAGTTTCCATGTTGAAGGTGATATGTACCAAGGACGTGTTGGCTTTAAAGAGCTAGCAGGCTTTAATGGATCTTTGGCTTATAGTACCGTATCTAGTGGACAATCTGTTCTCTTAGGTGCAGGAAATGGCCCTACAACGTATACAGCTCCACTGATCAAGGGTGCTGAAGTAACTTCAGGTGCTAATACAGATGCATACAAAGTTGAAGTTGGTTATGATTTTACAAAAGTGGGTGTTACGGGTCTTAAAGTCTTAGGTCAATATGTCAAAATCAATCAAGATGCTTCATCTGTCGCTGTAGGCGCTATATTGAATAATGCCTCTAGTGATACGAAAACCAAATACTGGGAAGGACAAATTGCTTATGATATCCCTTCTTTGAAAGGTTTAACGTTATCGCTTGAGTATGAAAATGCTACAAAAGATGTTGCAGCATTGGGTGCAACATCTGCTAGTTCCACAGATTTTAATGAGATGAGATTGAGAGCTAACTACAAATTCTAATTTATACTCCGTCTCTTTTGAGACGGAGTTCCTCCCTAAATAGGGATATATCCCTTTTGTAAGTGCATGAATATTCTATAAATTATTTAAAATTTAAGTTATAATCATTATAATGTATTCATTATATAAAATTTTATATAATGAATACGCTAATTGGAATTTTTACATTGTACATTGATTGGGCGTAATGATGTTTAAATTCCCAAGAATCAATCAAATCATTAGAATCAAATATATCGTTATATATAAAAAAATACTACTATCTAAAAGAGGGGCAAGGATGAATGTAACTGGGAAAAGCACATTAGTGTTTAGTCTTATTGCACTATGCAATGTGTATGGGCAAGATTCTTATCAATTAGAAGAGGTCATTGCAACAGGAAAAACGGGTAGTTCCACAGCTTTTGAAACTGGGAGTAAAGAAAATATAAACTCTCAAGGATACAATAAAGATGCCATTGAACTTTATAGCGGACCTATTGGTATGTCAGCTCTTAAAGTCGTTGGTATGTCACCTTCAGTTGATTATCAACCTGCAGAGGTTTTTGGCTCAAACGAAACATCGTTTCACGATCCTTTGCGTATTAGAGGTAAAAATCAGTCAGGACCTGGTGGTGTTTACATGTTAGAATCACTGCCAATTAGTGGCAATCCCGGTGGCGGAAAAACCATGTTTGATATGGAAAATATCTCATGGATTGATCTTTATAAAGGATATATGCCTGCTGATAAAAGTATTGGTTTTTCCAATCTCGTCGGTAAAGTCGATATGATCGTTGATCGACCCAAAAAAGAGATGGAAACAACAGTGTCTCAAACCGTTGGTTCAGACAATGCTTTGAGAACTTTTTTGCGTTTTGATACGGGGCAGATGGGCGATGTCTCTGCTTTTGGATCGGTTTCTAAAACCAGCGGCGATAAATGGAAAGGCGAAGGTGATTTGGATCGAACCAACGTTATGTTAGGCATGACCTACAGACCAAATGATAATTTTAAAAGTGAACTATTCTATGCTCACAGCGAAGACGACCATAACAACTATTATGGACTTTCGTATGCCGAAGCCAAAGACATTGATACGAATTATAAAAAAGACTGGAATACGGCGTATCCTACAACAAAGAATGCTAACTATTATGATTGGAATAAGCAATCTTTTACCGATGACGTTGTGACGGCAAATCTTGAATACCGCTTTGCAAACGACTCCGTTTTGAGCTTTAAACCGTACTATTCAAAGGATAAAGGCGAATATTGGTTTACAAATGATGCCTCAAAACCAACAACATCTCCTGTGACCCAATGGCTCATTGATCATGACAGGTATGGCGCTGTATTGGCGTATGAAATACCGATCATTGAAGAAATGGCGATGAAAATCGGCTATTGGTACGGAGAGCAAGACCTTCCAGGACCGCCAACAAGTCGAAGGATGTATACAGTAAGCACGACTGGACGATTAACGTACAATGGATGGAATATGCTAGCCGAAGAGGCAACGCATAAGTTTAGCTCACCGTTTGTCCAATTTAGCGGTGACATTAAAGATTTTAGCTACGCCTTTGGCATACGATACCTTGACTTTAAACTCGCAGGAATTAACAGTCACACGGCAGGTGCGAACAGCGCTTCTATAAGCTCTGATTACGATACGGCACTCAGCCAAGTTGCGCTTGATCCGTGGTCAAGCGTCGCCTCTAAAACCTTTACCGAATGGCTACCAAGTGCCTATTTAGGGTATAAATTAACATCTAATACGGACATCTATTTTGATTATGGTAGAAGCTATGGTTATGATGTTAATCTCTTCCCAACATACCTTTCCAATCGAGCCACGTATGTTAGCAAAGGGGTAACCCTTCAGAAATTATGGGATAAGCAAAACCTAGAGATTTCCGATAATTACGATGTCGGTCTAAAGTATAGAGTTGGAAGCATTGTTTTGTCTCCTAATCTATTTTATACCAAAGTATCGGGTAAACAAGCCACCATGTATGATACCCAATATGGTATAACTTACCCTACCAATAACCTTGACGCTGAAAGTTATGGTGCTGAGTTTGCCATTAGCGGTGCAGCCACTGAGTCTATAGATTTTCTTGCCAGCGCTTTTTACAATCGCTACTACTATACAGAGAACTTTCAGACCAGTGCAATAGCTACAACATCAACAAAAAACAATCAAGTTCCTGATGCGCCGATGCAAGGGCTTAAAGGTTCCATGACATATAAAATAGGTAGCTTTAAATTCACACCGATTGTTCGCTATACGGCTAGCAGGTACGGTAATGTAGAGCATACTCAAGAGATTCCTTCGTTTACGACGGTGGATTTTAATGTTGATTATAAATTACCTAAAATACAAAGCATTAAAGAGAGTAATATGCAATTAAGTTTTGTTAATCTTTTGGATAAACACTATATTGCTTCCATTATAACACCTGATAATGCGCTTGCAGCGGATACAACACAACCAACCTATTTGGCGGGTATGCCATTTGGTGTCTACTTGACACTCAATATGAAATTTTAAGTAAACACTTTTCAGATATTTTGCCCATGCTTTGCGTATGGGCAAAACCTGAATGCTCTTTTTCACAGGTTTCCATCCACTCAGTCTCTCAAAAAAAGCATCAAATCCTTTTACATGTAAAGAAAGTTAAAAATTTAGTCCTGCCCCCTAAATCCTAAATTTCTAAAATAGTCTATCCCTCAAAATCAATAGATATTTGATAGAATTATCAATGAATTTTCACTTTACATGTAAAAAGTAATTTAAAGTTTAGTCCTGCACCTTAAACCTTTAAAATAGGAGTATGTTATGGAATTGTTTTTGGGTATAGTTTGTATAGTTATTGCTATAGGGCTTTATAATTACTTTGCTACCAAGAAAAAAAGAAAAAGCTTGTTAGAAAAATACAATAATAATATTGAACTTGTTGATCGTATAATGGGAAGAAAAATATGGCAAGGTCAAACAGAAGGACAATTAATTGACTCATTAGGCAAACCACTTGATATAGATCAAAAAGTCTTAAAAACAAAAATGAAAGAAATCTGGAAATATAATAAAATTGCTAAAAATAGATTTGGTTTAAAAGTTATATTGGAAAATAGTGAAGTTGTCGGATGGGAACAAAAATAATATAGTACCTTTCCTGTTGATATAAAATATAATAGTTAATGGGGCAGGCTACTTTTTCCCTGTCCCAAACCCACACAAATCCACCAAAAATTTCACCAACCTCTTTTACATGTAAACCCAAAATTCCCACAAAATTAAATTTACAAAACTAAAGTATTGACTTAAGTCATGGCTTTGTCTTTTTGCTTAGTGATAGAATGACCTCGTAACTCAAATCAGGAGGTATCAATATGTCGCTTTCAAGAAGAGACTTTCTAAAAACAACTGCCGCAGCAACAGCCGCCGCGAGCGTAGGTATAAGCGTACCTGCCGAGCTTAAGGCTGCGAGCGAGCAAGCAGAAGCCGGTTGGCGTTGGGATAAATCTGTGTGTCGTTTCTGTGGTACTGGTTGTGGTATTATGGTTGCGACCAAAGAGGGCAAAATTGTCGCTGTCAAAGGTGATCCAGCGGCTCCCGTTAACCGTGGACTGAACTGTATCAAGGGCTATTTTAATGCCAAAATTATGTACGGAGCTGACCGTCTCAAAGAGCCACTTTTACGTATGAACGACAAAGGTGAATTTGACAAACACGGTCAATTCAAAACTGTCTCATGGAAAAGAGCGTTTGACGAGATGGAAAAACATATGAAAGCCGCGATGAAAGCGGGTGGTCCTGAAGCCATTGGCATCTTTGGTTCAGGTCAATACACGATTCATGAGGGCTATGTTGCTGCGAAGCTTATGAAAGCAGGCTTTAGATCCAATGCAATCGATCCTAATGCCCGTCACTGTATGGCTTCAGCCGTCGTTGGCTTTATGCAAACGTTTGGTATCGATGAACCAGCAGGCTGTTACGATGACATCGAACTGACTGACACCATTATTACTTGGGGTGCCAATATGGCGGAGATGCATCCGATTTTATGGTCTCGTGTAAGTGATCGAAAACTTACCTCTCCCGAAAAAGTCAAAGTGGTGAACCTCTCTACGTATACGCACCGTTGTTCTGACCTTGCGGACACGGAGATTATCTTCTCTCCAAGTACCGATCTTGCTATTTGGAACTACATCGCACGTGAGATTGTTTACAATCATCCCGAAGCGATTGATTGGGATTTCGTGAAGAAAAATACCATTTTTGCAACAGGTTTCGCCAATATTGGATATGGTATGCGAACAGAGGCGGAGGCTAAAAAATTAGGGTATTCTGCAAAAGAGCTAGAGATTATTAAAAAAGAAGACGCTAAAGTTATTAGTGAAAAAGAAGCACCCGGTCTTGCGCATCTTGGTGTAAAAGCTGGCGATACCATGAAGATGGATAAAGCAGATGCTGCGATGCTTCACTGGGAAATTAGCTTTGAAGATTTTAAAAAAGGTTTAGAGCCTTATACGCTTGATTATGTTGCAAAAATTGCTAAAGGCAATCCTGATGAGACCATCGAGAGCTTTAAAGCAAAACTTCAAACACTCGCAAGCCTTTACATTGAGAAAGAGCGTAAAGTTGTCAGCTTCTGGACAATGGGCTTTAACCAACACCAACGTGGTACGTGGGTCAATGAACAAGCGTATATGGTTCACTTTCTCCTTGGCAAACAAGCCAAACCAGGTTCGGGTGCGTTCTCTTTGACTGGACAACCGAGTGCGTGTGGAACGGCTCGTGAAGTCGGTACTTTTACACACCGTTTACCTGCAGATATGGACGTTTCTATTCCTGCACACAGAGCCGTGAGTGAAAAAATATGGAAACTACCAGAGGGCACACTCAACCCAATGGGTTATCAACATATTATGAATATTCACAGACAAATTGAGAGTGGGAAAATTAAATTTGCATGGGTCAATGTCTGTAATCCTTACCAAGACACCGCCAATGCAGAACACTGGATCAAAGCGGCACGTAACTTAGACAACTTTATCGTCTGTTCTGACGCGTATCCGGGCATTTCTGCCAAAGTGTCTGATCTGATCTTACCTTCAGCGATGATCTATGAGAAATGGGGCGCTTATGGTAATGCAGAGCGTCGTACCCAACAATGGAAACAACAAGTCATCCCCGTAGGCGACGCGATGAGCGACACATGGCAATGGGTTGAGCTTTCAAAACGCTTTACTATCGCAGATGTATGGGGCGAGCAACCGATCAAAGGTGGCAAATTACCAAACGTCATAGAAGCGGCAAAAGCAATGGGCTACAAAGAAACCGACACACTTTATGATGTTCTGTTTGCCAATGAATTTTTCAAATCATTCAAAGCACAAGACCCGATTGGTGAAGGCTTTGATAACTCTGAAGTTTTTGGTGACAAACGTGGCGTAATGGGCAGTGATGGTAAAGAGTGGAAAGGGTATGGCTTCTTCTTGCAAAAAGCAATTTGGGAAGAGTACCGCAAGTTTGGTGCAGGTCATGGACATGACTTAGCCGACTTTGACACTTACCATAAAGTGAGAGGTCTCAAATGGCCTGTCGTAGATGGGAAAGAGACGCAATGGCGTTTTAATGCCAAATATGATCCGTATGCTGCTAAAGAGAACAATGGTGAGTTTGCGTTTTATGGGACATTTGCAAAAGCGATCAAAAAAGGTAACTTACTTAAACCAACTACAGAAGAGACATACCCGCTTAAAAATAAAGCGAAAATCTTCTTTAGACCGTATATGGATCCATGCGAAATGCCAGATGCCCAGTACGATACATGGTTGTGTACAGGGCGTGTGCTAGAGCACTGGCATAGTGGCACGATGACAATGAGGGTTCCTGAGCTTTACCGCGCTGTCCCTGAGGCACTCTGTTATATGCATCTAGAAGATGCGAAAGCGAAAGGCTTTATCCAAGGCGAATTGATTTGGATAGAGAGTCGTCGTGGATCATGTAAAGCACGTGTGGAAACACGCGGTCGTAACAGAACACCACGCGGGCTTGTTTTTGTTCCTTGGTTTGATGAAAAAGTGTTCATCAATAAAGTCTGTCTTGACGCAACATGTCCGCTTTCTAAACAGACAGACTATAAAAAATGTGCGGTTAAGCTTTATAAAGCGTAAGTATTAAAATGGAAACAACAGATAAAATCGCAATCTCAGACCGCCGTAAATTCCTCGCTTTGATGGCTCAAAGTGGTGGGTTCATGGCGCTAGGTGGCATGGTTTGGACAGGGTATTTAGAAGAGGCAAAATCTGCTCCGTTGGTTTTAAGACCACCAGCAGCTGTCTTAGAGATAGACTTTATGCGCTTGTGTATCAAGTGTGGGCAGTGCGTTGTTGCATGCCCCTATCATACACTAAGCCTTGCCAAGCCGGGTGACACAAAGCCACTGGGAACACCATTTTTTATTCCTCGCGAGGTACCGTGTCATATGTGTACCGATATACCGTGTGTACCAGTCTGCCCCACGGGAGCGTTGGATGAGAAGAGTGTTTCGAAGATCACTGAAGGTGTTAAAGAACTTGACATCACCAAAGCACGCATGGGACTTGCCGTCGTTGACGTGGAATCCTGCATCGCGTTTTGGGGTATTCAGTGTGACGCGTGTTACCGAGCATGTCCTATTATGGACAGTGCGATTAAGTTAGAGTATAGACGCAACGAGCGAACAGGCAAACATGCTTATTTGACACCGATTGTCAATAGCCTAACCTGTACGGGATGTGGTTTGTGCGAGAGAGCCTGTGTGACCGAAAAAGCAGCGATTCACGTGTTGCCTTTAGAAATTGCCACAGGAAGGATTGGTTCACACTATATCAAAGGCTGGGAACAAGGGGACGAGAAACGCTTAGAAAAAGCGAGCGGTGATGTTACAACACATACCAAACGTAGCGAGAAGTCTGCAACAGACTACTTGAATTCGAAAGAGGAGATGTTCAAATGAGAGAATGGATCAGAAGCCACCGTTTTATGATGGCACGACGCTTCACTCAACTGAGCATTCTTGGTTTGTTTGTGGCGGCAAATAGCTATGGCTTTAAGTTATTAAGTGGCGATCTAAGCGCTTCTTTGGTAATGAAAAAGCTTCCTTTAGCCGATCCTTTTGCCCTGTTACAGATGTTAGCTACGGGTGCGATTGTTGGCATTGATGTGCTCATGGGCGCTGCTTTGATCCTACTTTTTTACATGGTTGTTGGTGGGCGCGCATTTTGTTCATGGGTTTGTCCTCTCAATATGGTAACCGATGCAGCAAACGGAACACGAAGAGTCCTTCTTTTGGATAAAACCGTTGAAAAGAAGGTCTGGATGAGTCGCAATGTAAGATACTGGGTTTTGGCCCTTACGCTTATTTTGTCGTTCATGACAGGTGTGGCTGCATTTGAGATGGTCAGTCCTATTGGGATTTTAAGTCGAGGTATCATCTTTGGGATGGGCATGAGCGCGGCTCCTATACTTTGCATTTATCTGTTTGATCTTTTTGCCGTAAAAAATGGCTGGTGCGGACACATCTGTCCTTTGGGTGGGTTTTATTCAATAGTGGGGCGTTTAAGTCTGGTACGTGTTAAACACGACCACACGAAGTGCACCTTGTGTATGAAGTGTAAAGAGATTTGTCCCGAGAAGCAGGTTCTTGGCATTATCTCCAAAAGGAGTGGTGCTATAGATTCGGGAGAATGTACCAATTGTGGACGATGCGTTGAGGTGTGTGAGAGTGATGCACTCTCTTTTGGTGTGAGGAATTACATTAACACAAATGTAGGAGAAAAAGAATGATTAGTATAAAAACGTTGATAACGGGTTCTTTGTTAAGTATTATTGTGGCAACAGGATGTGCTGTATCGCAATCGTACAATGAAGAGGATTTAGGGCTTAGAAAGGTGGATCTTTACAGCGAAAAAACCGCTGTGGGTGAGCCAACATCGTACTCAACAGTGTCTGCTGGTGAGTCAAAAACGATTCAAAGATCGTTTGAAAATGCGCCTCCGTTGATTCCTCATGATGTTGAAGGCATGATGGATATGACCAAAGAGAGCAATGCGTGTACGGGGTGTCATATGCCTGAAGTTGCTGAGGCAGTGAAAGCGACTCCAATTCCTAAGTCGCACTTCTTTGATATGCGAACGCAAAAGGTGCTTACGGAAATGAGTCAAGCTCGCTATAACTGTTCGGCATGTCATGTACCACAATCTGCCAACGAGCCTTTGGTGAAAAATGAGTTTAAAGCAGACTATCGTAAAGAGAGTGAAAAAAGTCGTTCAAACCTCATTGATAATCTTAATGAAGGCGTGAGATAGCCATGACAAATGGTAGCAGAAGAGGGGTATTTACCTCTCTCTTTGGTAACAAAAAAGCGCACAAAAATCAAAATGAGTTGTGTTTAGTGCGCCCACCGTACCATCATGTGGGGTATGAATTTTCTGAGATATGCGTTACATGTAAAGATACGCCTTGCATGGAAGCGTGTGAAGAGAAGATTATCGTTCTATCTGCTACCAACCATACGCCTTGCTTAGACTTTACTAAACGAGGTTGTACGTTTTGTGAAGCGTGCGCAAGAGCGTGCCCGAACGATGTTTTAAGCCTTACATGTAACGATGAAAAAGATTTACATGTAAAAGCGCAAATTGATATAATGGCGTGTATGGCATGGCATCAAAGTCTGTGCAATAGCTGCCTTGATGCATGTGAACAAAGAGCCATTCAATTTTTAGGGCTTTGGAAACCGCAAATAGAGATGGATGTATGTAATGGATGTGGCATGTGTGTCGGCATTTGTCCGAGCAATGCAATTCTAATCAAAGAGGAGGTGAGGGTATGAGATATGTTCTCTTCATGGGCCTTTGTTTGAGTCTGCTTTTTAGTGCAGAGTTAGCTCCTCAAAGCATCATTCAAGCGAGTGGTAATGTACAGCAAATAGCACTGGTAGAGGGCAAAATTATCGCAGGAACAAGTGTGGGAACGCTTGAAATATATAATCTCAATGATGCCTCAAAGCTTTTTGCAATAACATTTCCTAACATAAGCCTTCGATTCGCTTTCGGTCGGCTCGACCATCAGCGTGTCCACCACCGGGAAA
>JAVHRG010000241.1:0-12238 GCA_036171535.1 Sulfurospirillum sp.
GAGATGGATGATCTTGAAGCATTGTTGATGGAATTTGGTTTAGAAGAAGAAGTCGAAGCAGACGCTATCGGCAAAAAAGCAACAGCTTAATTAACCCGAAAATATCTGCCAACATCGTTGGCAAGCTTTAGCGCCCCAGTGGCTAACGTAGTCAAAAGAGCTTTGCCCTTTTGACGTATTAAATAAAAAATGTAATAAGGAGCACACCATGTTTATATGCGGATACCACTTCCCAGCATCTTTGGGAAATAAAATTAGTCATGAGCAAGTCGTAGAGAGAGTCACAGCAGAAGTTGGTGATCTTTCAGATGTCAGTTACGCAGTCCTTACCAGTGAAAACCGTGATGGTATCAAACAAGAAGACCTACGCGTTGAAAAAGGTTCATTCCTTTTCACAGCATTGGCTGATTACTATAAAAAATCAGACATTGATGGCGAATACAAAATGATTTTTTATACCAACAAGTATCAGATGAGTGAAGTTTCAAAAGCAGTCGATGGTGGTAAAACAGCAGACGTTTGTAAAAAACTTGACGATATGCTTCTCTACAGGGTCAAAGTCGCTTAAGCGCACTTTTTAAATAGAAAGGAAAATAGCATGACAACAGAAACATTGCTAAGCCAACAAGAAGCCGCAATTGCGGAAGTGCTTGCTGCTTACCCTGAAAAGGCGAAAAAAAGTAGAGAAAAACACCTCGGCGTTGATATGCCTGAGGGTGTTAAAGGTGCTTGTGATGCAACCAAGAGTAACAAACAAACTGTTCCAGGTGTTATGAGCCAACGTGGTTGTGCTTACGCTGGAAGTAAAGGTGTTGTTTGGGGTCCTGTGAAAGATATGATTCATATCTCTCATGGCCCTGTTGGTTGTGGTCAATATAGCCGCGCAGGTAGAAGAAACTATTACATTGGAACAACAGGCGTTGATACCTATGTAACCATGAACTTCACAACAGATTACAATGAAAAAGACATCGTTTTTGGTGGCGATAAAAAACTTAAAGCCGCACTTGCAGAGATTGATGCGCTTTTCCCACTTAATAACGGTATTTCCATTCAAAGTGAATGCCCCATCGGTCTGATAGGGGATGATATTCAAGCGGTTGCTAAAGGCTACAAAAAAGAGTCTGGCAAGCCTACGGTTGCAGTTTCGTGTGAAGGTTTCCGTGGTGTTTCTCAAAGTTTGGGTCACCATATTGCGAACGATATGATTCGTGATGAGGTACTTCCCGATAACTCTTATAAAAAAGATTTTGTATCAACTCCGTATGATGTCGCGATCATCGGCGATTATAACATCGGTGGAGATGCTTGGAGTTCAAGAATTTTACTTGAAGAGATGGGTCTTCGTGTGATTGCTCAATGGAGTGGTGATGCAACCTATAAAGAGTTAACCATCGCTCCAAAAGCGAAAATTAACCTTCTACATTGCTACAGAAGTATGAACTACGTTGTTCGTCACATGGAGCAAGAATTTGGCGTGCCTTGGATGGAGTATAACTTCTTTGGTCCAAGTAAAACAACAGAGAGCTTACGTAAAATTGCAGGCTTCTTTGATGAGAGTATTCAAGCTAAAACAGAAGCAGTTATCGCTAAATATACTGAGATGACCGATAAAGTCATTGCAAAGTATCGCCCGAAATTAGAAGGCAAAACCGTCATGTTATATGTCGGTGGCTTACGTCCTCGCCACGTTATCGGTGCTTACGAAGATTTGGGAATGAAAATTATCGGTACAGGTTATGAGTTCGGACATGGTGATGACTATAAACGTACCAAAGATGAGCTTAGTGGCTCAACCTTGATCTATGACGATACCAACGAGTACGAATTAGAGCAATTTGTCAAAAGACTTAAACCAGATTTAGTAGCAAGCGGTGTTAAAGAGAAGTACGTTTTCCAAAAAATGGGTTTACCATTTAGACAAATGCACTCTTGGGATTATAGTGGTCCGTATCATGGATACGATGCCTTTGCAATTTTTGCAAAAGACATGGATTTGGCGTTGAACTCCCCAGTATGGGCTCACACCAAAGCACCATGGGAATCTAAATAAGGAGAGCACAATGCAAGACGTAGAGAACATAGTAAATGGTCAGAAGCTCTTTTTAAAACCAGAATATCAAGAAGTTTTTAAAAATAAAAAGCAATTTGAAAGTAATGCAGGTTCAACAAACCCTGATAAAGTCATCGAAGTTGCTAAGTGGACAACCACATGGGAATACCGTGAGAAAAACTTAGCACGTGAGCACATCACGATCAACCCAGCCAAAGCGTGTCAACCTTTGGGTGCTGTTATGGCAGCGCTTGGGTTTGAAAACACCATGCCGTATGTTCATGGAAGTCACGGTTGTGTGGCTTACTTTAGAAGCTACTTCACCCGTCACTTTAAAGAACCAACACCTTGTGTGTCTGACTCAATGAGTGAAAGTGCAGCGGTTTTCGGTGGTTTGGCAAATATGAAAGAGGGTTTACGTAACTGTAAAGCACTTTACAAACCAGACATGATTGCCGTTTCTACCACATGTATGGCAGAAGTTATCGGTGATGACCTTAATGCGTTTGTTATCGGTGCTCGTAAAGATGCTGAGGGTGAACTAGATGACACGCCAATCCCAGCAGCGCACACTCCATCATTTGCAGGTAGCCATGTTACAGGTTATGACAATATGATGAACGCCATTTTACAAGAGCTCAATCCTGCAGAAAGTCGTGGGACTGTGATAGATGAAGAGCGTATCAACATCATTCCAGGTTTTGAACCATACCTTGGAAGCTTGAAAGAAATTAAGAAAATCGCTTCTATGTTCAGTGACAAGATCGTTATGATCGGTGATCATGAAGACCAATGGAATACACCAGCAGGTGAGTACAAACTTTATGCAGGTGGCACACCTTTAGCGGTTGCTAAAACAGCGAGCACTGCAAAAGCAACTATCTCTCTTCAAAGGTACTCTACACAGGCTACTGCGAAGATGATTAAAAATGACTGGAAACAAACGTATGCTACATGTAATCCAATCGGTTTAGGTGGAACAGATGAGTTTGTTATGAAACTCAGTGAGCTTACAGGCAAACCCGTTCCTGCAGAGCTTACGAAACTTCGCGGTCAACTTGTTGATGCAATGCAAGACAGTTATCCGTATATGCACGGCAAAAAATTTGCCATCTGGGGAGATCCTGACTTCTTGTTAGGGGTTGTCTCTTTCTTGGTTGAAATGGGAGCCATTCCTGTACACGTTCTTTGCCATAATGCGCCACGTAAAAACTGGGAAAAAGAGATGCAAGCAATCTTAGACAAATGTACCTTTAAAGAAGAGTGTCACATTTGGATGGGAAAAGATCTCTGGCATTTAAGAAGCCTTATTTTTACGGAGCCAGTAGATTTCATGATCGGTAACGTTTATGGTAAAGAGTTGTATCGTGATACAAAAGTACCATTGATTCGTATCGGTTTCCCAATCTTCGATCGACACCACTTACATCGATATTCTATCAGTGGTTACGAAGGTGCGTTGAATCTTTTAACTTGGATTACCAACTCTGTTCTAGACGCGTTGGATGAAGAGACAAAAGAGATCGCAAAAACAGATTACTTCTTCGACTGCGTTAGATAGTCACTTAAGTTGAGAGCTTCGGCTCTCTTCTTTTTTACCTGCCGCCTTTTCCACCACCACCTTTTCCGTTACCACCTTTTCCGTTACCACTATTTCCTCCTTTTCCATTTCCATTACATGAACCAGCAGAAGAATTAACACCAGCTCCATTGGTATTTCTTCCCGTAAGCGTATTGATCTGTTGCGTTTGTATCTCTTCACTTTTTTCGGCACTTAGCTCAGACATCAGTTGTTGTCTCTTTGCTTCATTTTCAACTCTAGCACGTTCTTTAATCGCCTGAATATAGCGGTGTCGGTACTGTCGTGGTGCATAGTGCATTTGGGTAGTGAGTTCTTCCATGTTTTGGGTATTTTGTATCTCTTGAGTAATATCATGTTCATCAAGCGCATAAAGCTGCAACGTGAGCAAGCAGAAAAGCAAGGTATATTTCATACTTTTTCCTCTTGTGAGAAAAGAAGTGTGATCGATGTTCCTGTATCAGAATGACTTTCAAGGGTAATTTTAATGGCTAAAATATCACAGAGTTTTTTTACAATATTCAAACCTAAACCCAGTCCTTTTTCGTTCTCTTTGTAATAGCGCTCATATACCAACGAGCAGTTTTTGATACCAATGCCTGTATCGCGGATATTGACGATATTTCCTGAATTGCTCAGTGTGATGGAACCATTTTTGCGATTGTACTTGCAGGCATTGGAGATGAGATTGTCAAAAATGCGTGCAATAGAATCAGGATCACTATGAATGATGCAAGGTTCTGTTTCAAAGACAAACGTTAGTTTTGGGTAAAGTTTTTGATACAGTTTTGCCCTTACATGTAAAAGTTTTTCAAGATCAACATCGCCTTTTTTTGGGATAAATCCTTGGTGTAAGATTTCGAGATTTCGGTACAAAGAGGCTATCGTTTTTGCTGCGAGGTCTATGCGTTCTAAGGCTTCAGAAGGGGTTGTTTTTGCAATGGATTTTGTATTGAGAAGGATGGACGTTATTGGAGTGTTGAGATCGTGGATCATGTCTTTTAAGAAGCTTTCTAAAAGGTAAAGTGCGTGTTTGAGCGGATAGAGCGCATAAAACGAGTAAAAAAGTGAAAAGGCGATGATGGCACACAAGAGTGCGCTGTAGATAAGAAGAACTTTATTCACAAGATGATGAAGTTGTACCTTATACTCTTTGTCAGACATGATCACTTTGAACATAGAACTTTTTGTGCTTGGAATTGCAAAGTAACCACACATTCCACGATCGCAGGGCTGTAAATTGAGCTCATCCACGGTGTTATCGTAAGGAATGACATCGACTTCAAAGGTGTAATTTTGAAAATCATACGTAAAGGATTTCATTTTTGAGAAAATTTGCTCTTCCATGATATGTTTTTGTTCACTGTAATAAAAAGAGGCAACCAGAGTGGTAAGAAGCATTAATGTGGCAAAGAAAATACCAAATGTTTTAAAAAAAGCCTCTTTTTCATACTTTTTCAAGACGGTATCCTATAGCTTTAACATTGATAACATGTAATGAAAAACGCTGTTTGAGTTTGGTGATATGCACGCGTAAGGCAACATCGCTGGGCTTTTCCATCACATCAAAAAAACTCTCTTTTAAGATGGTTTGGTTGATATTTCGCATAAGAAGGTCAAAAATCTCTTTCTCAACAAAGCCAAGATCTACCTCCTTCTCATGCAGAAAAATGCGCTTATTTAAGAGATCATACGTAACTTCGCCATAGAAAACTACAGGATTTTTCTTAAGAATATGTGCTTTGATACGCACTAAAAGTTCATCAAAGTCAAACGGTTTTTTGATGTAGTCATCACACGCACTGTCAAACGCTTTGGTGATGGTTTGAATGTCTTTATAGGCGCTGATAAAAAAAGCGGGTGTAACATCGCCACTTTCACGTAGAAGTTTAAGCAGATCAAGACCATTTAGAAGTGGAACATTGATGTCAAAAAGATAAAGATCAAATGAGGTTTCATACGAATAGGTGAGTGCTTCTTCGCCATCGCTGGCATGTACCACTTCAAAACCTTCACCCATCAGCAAACTTTTGAGGGTTTCACTTAAAAGGTAGTCATCTTCAAGTAGTAAGATTTTAGACATGGCTCTCTCCTTATGCAAAGAATAGCAAATATCTGTTAATGAAGTGTTAAAGTAAAAAAAATTTATCCTTAACAGTTTGCTAACACTTTCCACGTATAGTTTCAATATACATATTAACAAGGAGGCAAAGATGAAAAAGAGTCTATTTGTATGGATGGCTTTAGGTGTCATTGCATTTGGGGCAGACTATTCAGCCATGAGTGCAACAGAGCTAAGCGCTATGAGAGGAACGGTTCCTGTGGAAGATAGACCTGCTTTTCAAGCGGCGATGCAAGAAAAAATGCAAACGATGAGTCAAGAAGAGCGTCAAGCTTTCACGCAAGCTCGCACTTCTAACCCAACAACAGGCACTATGGGGGCAAGTACAGGCGGTACTAATGGCAGTGGTAGCGCTAGTGGTTCAGGTATGGGCAATGGTGGTATGGGAATGGGTGGCAGTGGCATGGGTGGTGGAAAAGGCGGTGGTCGAGGAGGGCGATAACACTCTGGTAGTACAGAGAGCTTTGGCTCTCTTTTCTTTTGTTTTTGATTCGTCTCTAATCTTATAATTCAATCAATCCTAAATCCAAACTGTGATAAAATAATTTTTATAATGTTACCTCTATGTGGTAAAAGCAAAGGAAATTTTTTATGGGAAATAGTGACGATTTAAAACAGACCAACAAGCTTGTCCTTCGTAATTTGAAACTGGAAGATTACGAGCATGTTAAAAAGATTATGGATAGAGTCTATCCGACATTGGGTGGATGGACACCCGTTGAATTTAAAGCCCAATTGGAGACATTTCCTGAAGGGCAAATTTGTATTGAAGATGATGGAAAAGTCATTGCGGCAGCGCAGAGTTTGATCGTGGATTACGATAAATTTGGTGATCGTCATACGTACAATCAAATCACAGACTCAGGACTCATTTCAACCCATGATCCTAAAGGCAATACGCTTTACGGTTTAGACATTTACGTCGATCCAGACTATCAAGGACTCCGCCTTGGACGTAGGCTTTACGATGCACGCAAAGAGCTCTGTTACCGACTAAATCTCAAACGTATCATTGCAGGAGGGCGTATCCCTGGATACGCGGATCATGCGCACGAAATGACTCCTTCCAAATACATTGAACTTGTCAAAGATAAAGAGCTACGTGACCACGTTTTAGGCTTCCAACTTGCCAATGACTTCCATGTCAGACGTGTTTTAAAAGGGTATCTCAAAGGGGATGCGGCTTCTCGCGAGTACGCCACACTTTTGGAGTGGAGCAATGTGGATTATGAAGAACCACACACCAACCCAACGATCAACCGCGGTATCGTACGTGTCGGTATTGTGCAATGGCAGATGCGTAGCGTTAAAAGTGTTGAAGAGTTTTTAGATCAAGTCGAATTCTTTGTAGACGCAATGGCGGGATACAATGCCGACTTTGTCCTTTTCCCAGAATTTTTCAATGCACCATTGATGGCGCTACGTTCGGATGAAAACCCTGAAACGGCGATTCGTACGGTTGCGGCACACACCGACACATTAGTCGAAAAAATAGGGCAATTTGCGGTGCGCTATAACATCAACATCATCGCAGGAAGTATGCCCGAATACGATGGCAATACGCTCTACAACGCCAGTTATTTGTGCCGTCGTGATGGTACGAAAGATTCGCAGAAAAAACTGCACATCACGCCCGATGAAGAGGCGTACTGGGGTATGCACGGCGGCGATAAACTTTGTGTGTTTGAAACCGATGTGGGACGTGTGGGCATTTTGGTCTGTTACGATGTCGAGTACCCTGAACTTCCACGTCTTTTAGCTGATCAAGGCATCGATATACTTTTTGTGCCGTATTGGACGGATACCAAAAATAGTTACTTACGTGTGCGTCGTTGCGCGCAAGCCAGAGCGATTGAAAACGAGTGTTATGTCGCCATTTCTGGCAGTGTTGGAACGCTTCCAAAGGTTGAAAACATGGATATTCAATACTCCCAATCCGCGGTCTTTAGCCCGTCTGATTTTGCCTTTCCTCATGATGCCACCATCGCCGAAGCAACGCCAAATACGGAGATGACCTTGGTCGCCGATCTTGATTTGAGTCTTTTAAAAGAGATACGTGAACGAGGCAGTGTGCGCAATTTACATGCACGCCGTAATGATTTGTATAGCTTGCGTTGGAAGGGTGACAAAGATGATTTTGTTGTCGTCAGCGGCTAGGTGATACGACTTTTTAGCGATGGCAGTGTCAATATCCAAACTCACGTTGGGTTTGGCTCCTATCTTCTTGTTCCTGATGATACAGCTTCTGAAGCGCTGGAGACTTTACATGTAAAGAGCAAAGCCTTTCATGAAACCTCTTCTACGAAGCTAGAACTTCAAACGCTTTTGTGGGCATTGGAAGAGGTGAAAGAGCTTGATGAAGAGATTGTCATTTACACCGATTCCCAAAATATTATCAGTTTGCCAAATAGAAGAGAGCGGTTTGAGCGCAATGGTTATGAGACAAAGAAAAAGAAGATTCATGAGCATGCAGCATTGTACCAAACGTTTTATAGGGTGATGGATGAGATGAAGTGTTTTTTGATGAAAGTGAAGGGGCATAAGCTTTCAAGCGATAAAGATGCGATAGATCGTTACTTTACGTTGGTTGATCGCGCCTCACGTGAGGCACTTCGCAAAAGCAGTCTGTAAAGTTTTACATGTAAAGGAAACTAAGAGAAGGAATTCCTTCTCTTAGTGCGTGCAAAGATTATTTGCCAAAGTGTTTTGAAGCGTGGTGAAGCGTTGATTTAGTGGATTGCCAAATGGACTCAACCCCTTTTCTCATTGATTCAAATTTATCTTCTGTCGCAGCTACAAGTTCTGCAAGTTTGGTTTTACCCTCACTCATTTTCTCTTCCAGTTGTTTGATTTGCTTGTTCATCTCTATCTGTGCATCGGCACTTGCGCTTGAAGCTTCCGCTTTAAACTTAGCCACTTCGGCTTTGCAGGTGTCGAATTCTGCTTGTATCTTTTGTTCATAAAGTTTTTTATCACTCATTAAATATCCTTTGATTAAGTTGGTTTAGAGAACACGTCTTCCTTGTATAATTCGCACGAGCACTACGATCAGAGCGACTACCAAGAGGATATGAATAAAGCCTCCCATGGTATAGCTCGAAACCAGACCGAGTGCCCACATGATAATCAGTAAAAGTGCAACTGTATAGAGCATGTGAGTCTCCTTGTTTAATTTTTAGAATCTCCATCAATGGTCATGGTATTAATAATTCTTAATACACCATCCACATCTTCAATCAGTTTCGTAACCAAGTCTACTTCAGCTGCATTTTGTGCTTTTCCACTGACCGTGACAACACCATCTTTGGTGGTAACACTGGTACGAATAGCACTTGTTGAAGCATGAAGCACTAATGTCATTTTAACTTGAGCTGTAATGGATGCATCATCCATTTTCTCACCTATTGTTTCAGATTTTGAAAGTTTCATATTGTTGATGACACTTTTAACACCTTCAACAATTTTGGCATATTCGGTTGTCAGTTCTTTTTTAGCAGAACTACTCGCATCGCCTTTTAGGGTAACAACACCGTTTTTAACAGTGACATCTGTTGTGCTTGCACTGACATTGGAATGAAATACAAGTTCAGTTTGCACTTTCATCTTAATCCATGTATCGGAGTTTACAGATGAATGATCTTTTTGTATGACAATCTGGTTGTCAACACTTTTAACGCCAACGATTGCTTCTGCTGTATTGCCTGCCATTGGTTTATGTGCGTCATCCAAAACTTCGCCAGAGAGTGTAACAACGCCCTCTTTGGAAGCAATTTTAATATGCTCATCTTTTAAATAGGTCTTGTAAACAAAACTCTTTTTAAACGATGATTCAATTTGGGCATCCAAATCTGTTGCGTACGCTTTAATACTCATTGTAAGTATCAATGCAACAATGGATGCTGCTATAAATGCATATTTCATTGTAATGGAATATTTACTAACTAAGGTTTTCAATGTTTGATCGTTTCATCTTTTTTAGGATCAGCTTTAACGCCGTCTTTCGCTGGCTCTGTTACTTTTGCAGCATCTTTTTTAGGATCGGTATGGGTATTGGGTTTCTTTTTGTCGTGAGACATCATAAGTCCTTATTATCTAGGTCTGTAGATATTGGGTGTAGGGTGGAGATTGAAATGCACAGGGCTTACAATCTATTTTTGAACGCTATCTTAGAAAACGCTCGTAAATGCCTAAACGGTATAAGGTCACCTCTTAAAGCTCGTAGAAGCTACTGGATACCTACGTTATTTTGACCAATTTTATCCAGTCGGTGGTGCGGGACATGTAAAATAAATTTTCTTGAAATCTTTTACATGTAAACATCATACACCGTTTCGGTTACTTTTCGGTTATTTATAAATATAACAACACTCTTTACATGTAAAACTTTTTACATGTAAAGAAGTGTAAACGTCTTAATCTTGCAGTTTTCGATTGATCTCTTCGAGGGTTTTTTGATATTCCACCAAAAAGATACCACCGATATTAACGGCTTCAAGAGCATACCGTTTTGCTTCTTGCAATTTATTCTCTTTCAGCAGTGATTGTGCTAGATTGTTTAAAAGAATGGGATCATGAGGCTTCAAAACAATGGCACGTTTGTACTCCGCAGTCGCAGAGAGATAATTTTGCATATCCAGATACATATTTGCCAACATCACCGATCCTAAGGTTGAAGCAGGATAGGTGGAAACGAAGTTAAGGGCTGCACGCTTGGCTTCTTCTTTATGCCCCACATCATACATATCGATAATGGCTTGAACCATCTCACTTTCATTGGAAGCAATAGGCAATAGTGGAGGTTTTAGTGCCACAATAGCCCAACTGCCACCTCGTTTTGAAAACATCTCAAAGTCCTCAAAACTCATCCATGTTTGATCTCCCTTTGGCGCGGAGAGAAACACTTTTTTATCTGCTCTATCAAAGCCTGTGACGACCGCATAGTGCCATGTTGGAGCAAGGGGGAGTCCTAGATTGAAGAGAATAAGTACAGGTGTATTATGAGAGATTTCACTCAAAACATGCGCAAGTCCCGTATTGAGGGTATAAGGAATGAGACCATAACGTCTTGCCGTTGCTTTCATCTCTACTTGCAATGAGCCTAAAAGCTCTGGCGTAAAGGTCGTTCCAACCACATCACCATAGACAAACTCAACATTTTGTTGACTTAGCAGGGTTGCTAAAGAAGCAGGACCGCAAAAGTATGCCTCTTGTGGGTAGATCGTCAATGCAAGTTTTTTAGACTGAGCAATTGATTGATCTACCGATAAATAGTCGTAATTTTTTGAAACACAGCCTGTAAAAAGTAAAATGACTATGCTCAAAAACAGATATTTCATCGAGCACTTCTTGTAAAGTTAAACACTTTTGTAAATCCTAATATATCAGTCACTAATAGAACGATAAAGATAAAGACTAAAACACCCAAGACAGCTCCGCCTGCATTACCACCCGCCGGCATTGAATCAATTTTTTGATTGATTTGTGCTATCTCTTCATCGGTTAAAGAAGCGATTCTTTCTTGAATCGTTTCACTGCTAACACCCAACTCTGCCAATTTGGCTTGCACTTCTTGTTTGGCTAGAAACCCGTTAATAGTGACATTTGAACTGGATTCATGCAACACATCTTTGGTGCTGATAACGCCAGCAAACATCGTGGTGCTAAAGAGTGAAAGCGAGACGAAAAAGGCAATAATCAGTTTTGCAACATTCATAATGAACTCCTTACATGTAAAGGGATTGATAAGCTTGTCGTAAGCACAGGGGTTACTTTCGTGTGATTTAAGGTCTTCAGCCTTAAATCTTTAGTTCTTCACACACACGATTCATCGTAATCTACTCGGGTTATTTTTTAGTCACTTTTATTAAGACACGTCTGAGTAGGGCTTAGAATGGCATGCAATGAAAGTGTAAATATTTGGATATAGTGGAATAGGCTAAATGTATTTACACACACATTGTAAAGGAGGCATTATGTTAGATTTAGGTGTTATGTCTTGTTGCAATCGCTACACGGTTTTATGTGTTGATGATGAAGAAGAATTTTTAGAGTATCTCTCTTCAATTCTCAAAAAATATTTCTTAAAGGTTTACTCCGTTGCTTCTGCTAAAGAAGCTTATACCATTATCGAAGAGAATCCGATTGATATTATGATCACCGATTTATATATGCCAAAGACCAATGGAATTGATTTTATTAAAAATATACGCGCTGAACGCTCTGACATTTCTGTTATCTTTTTAACAGCCTGTTTTGAAAAAGATTTTTTGCATGCGGCTGTTCCCTTGGGGTTGGATGCGTATCTTATCAAGCCTATCTCTTTGGAAAAGCTTTTTAAAACACTACAGCGAACGGTTGAGCTCATCGAAAAGCGTTCAAATAAGACGTATACGATCAAAGGGGGAGTTTCGTTTGATCTGTGTGATCAAGTGGTGTATGAAACTGCCAGTCGAAAGATTATTGATTTAACTCAAAAAGAGCTTGC
>JAVHRG010000242.1:0-2377 GCA_036171535.1 Sulfurospirillum sp.
ATCACGCGTTCGCGTCTTCTGACCTCCTCGTTCAAACGCTCCTGCATGTTGGTGATAGTGTTAAAGCGGTTGATGTCACCGCAACGTTAGGTAAAGAGAAATGATCGCACACTTTTTTATCCATCGTCCCATTTTTGCATGGGTGATTTCCATTGTGATTATGTTAGCAGGAGCGGGCTCTATTATCTCGTTACCAGTTGCCCAATACCCTGATGTGGCGCCTCCTACGGTTCGTATCGATACAACGTATATGGGAGCTTCTGCTCAAACCGTTGAAAACAGCGTCATTCAAATTATCGAGCAACAGCTTACGGGGCTGGATGGTCTTTTATACTTTTCTTCGAGCAGTAGCTCTTCTGGAAGTGCTCGTATTGATGTGACGTTTCAAAAAGGAACGGACGCCGATACCGCACAAGTACAAGTGCAAAATAAAGTAGCCCAAATCACGACACGTCTTCCAAAGTCTGTTCAAAATGAGGGAATACGTGTCACCAAAGCTCAAAATGACTTTTTGATGATTATCTCTTTGTATGATACCACCGATACTAAAACGTCGGTTGATGTTGCCGATTATTTGCTCAGTAATATGCAAGATCCGATTGCGCGCCTAGATGGTGTGGGTACCGTGCAAGTATTTGGTGGTCAGTATGCGATGCGTATTTGGATTGATCCCAATAAACTTGCCTCCTATAGTTTGATGCCCACTGATATTAGCAATGCGATTATCGCGCAAAATGTGCAAGTCTCCGCTGGTAGCATCGGGGCGCTTCCTGCATCCAACGAGCAACAACTCAATGCGACTGTCACGGCAAAATCGCAACTGCAAACACCTGAAGAGTTTGCTAATATCATCGTTAAAAGCGATAGCAATGGTGCCGTTGTTCGCTTAAGTGATGTTGCACGCGTTGAGTTGGGCAGTGAAAGTTATACCAGTGTCACCAGACTCAACGGTCATCCCGCTTCTGGTCTTGCCGTTATGCTTGCCCCTGGTGCCAATGCCCTTTCCACAGCAGATCGTATTAAAAACATGGTCGCAAAAATTGAACCGACCATGCCAGATGGCTACAAAGTCGCGTACCCAAGAGATAGCACAAAATTCATTCGTATCTCCATTGAAGAAGTGGTGAAGACCCTTTTTGAAGCGATTTTACTCGTTATTGTGGTTATGTTTGTCTTTTTGCAAAATTGGCGAGCCACCCTCATCCCTGCCATTGCTGTTCCAGTTGTTCTTTTAGGAACCTTTGGTGTTTTAGAGGTTTTTGGTTACTCCATCAATACCCTCACCATGTTTGGCATGGTGCTTTCCATCGGTCTTTTGGTCGATGATGCGATTGTTGTGGTGGAAAATGTTGAGCGTATTATGCGTGAAGAGAAACTCTCTCCTGTGGAAGCGACAGAGAAGTCGATGCGGGAGATCACCAGTGCGCTGATTGGTATTGCCACGGTGCTTTCTGCCGTTTTCTTGCCAATGGCATTTTTTGGAGGCTCAACAGGGGTTATTTACCGTCAATTTTCCATTACGATCGTCTCTTCGATGACACTTTCTGTTATTGTGGCATTGACACTGACTCCTGCACTGTGCGCTTCGTTGTTAACACCGCATGTTGCAACACACGGGCACGGCTTTTTCGGGTGGTTTAACACAACGTTTGATGCACTCATTGAGCGTTATAAAGGCAATGTGAGCTCCGTGATTGCTACGCCGATACGGTGGATGGTTCTTTATGGCATCATTGCTTCCGTGATGGCACTTTTGATGATGCGCCTTCCAACAGGCTTTTTACCGAGTGAAGATCAAGGCAATAGTATGGTGCAATTTAGCCTGCCTGAGGGCGCTTCCTTTAAACGAAGTAATGCGGTTGCTCGTGAAATAGAACGTTACTTTGTTGAAGAAGAATCCAATAATACCGAAGCGATTTTTACCATCTCAGGGTTTAGCTTTAGTGGTGGCGGTCAAAATGCAGGTATGGCATTTGTGGCACTTAAAGATTGGAGTGAGCGACCTGGTGTTGAAAATAGAGCCGATACCATCTCTAATCGTGCAACGATGAAGCTCTCTCGTGTGCGTGATGCACAAATTTTTTCACTCAATCCTCCCGCAATTCAAGGACTAGGGCAAAGCAATGGTTTTGACTTTCAGCTTCTTGCTCTTTCGGATACCGATCGTGAAAAATTTAAAACCTTTCGTGACACATTGATGGACAAGGTACAGCAAGAGGGCATGTTTACAGCGGTGCGCTTGGGAAGTTTGGGGGAGACGCCGCAGCTCAAAGTTGAGATTGATGAGGCGAAAGCGGTTGCACTTGGACTTTCCTTGAGCGATATTGATACAACACTCAACTACGCATGGGCGGGTAATTATGTGAACGACTTTGTG
>JAVHRG010000243.1:0-12055 GCA_036171535.1 Sulfurospirillum sp.
CGGCGCTATTCGAACAAAGCACATACGCTTGATTGGTAATTGCTAATGCTGTTGTCAGCACTTCAAAATGCTTTTTCCGAAGTTTACTCCAGTAGCTAGGTACTAAAATCAGGTCTGCCCCTTTGATCTGTTCCCAAAGGATAGGAAAGCGAAGTTCAAAGCAGATAAGTACAGCAATTTTTATTCCATTAATCTCAATCAAATTAATTTCTTTGGTATTTCCAGCACTAAAATAGTGCTCTTCTTCCCCTAATGTGAAAAGTTTGGCTTTTGATCGTGTATAGATAAGCTCTCCATGATGAAAGAGCTTGAAGTTATTCACATACTTTGTATCAATTTTTTCAATAAGTGTAAGCCCAAATGTTTTACATGTAGAAAGTTTGGCAAGTTTTGGAAGTATCGCAACAGAAAATTCTGCCGCTTCTTCCATTTTATCATAGCTATAGGCGCTTAAACAGAGCTCTGGCGCTAAAGAGATACTCTTTTGAGGTGTTTGCTCTAAGAGCGCTTGAAGGCTCTCAAAATTCTCCTCAAAACTCCGATCTTCATAGGCAAATTGTAAAGCACAGAGCATAGGGTTAGAAATCATCGAATGAGAGACTTCCTTTACTGTAATTAGAAACATTGCCCTCAAAAAAGTTTGTTTTTTGGTCATTAAATTTTGAGAAGTCGTCCACCCATTTAATAGGGTGTTTAGCATTATAGAGTTTTTCAAAGCCTACGGCAGTCAAACGATCGTCAATCAGATAGTGAATGTAGGTCTCGATGATATCATCTGTAAAGCCCATAATTTGATTTTTAGTGATATATTTGCCCCACTCTATTTCAAGATCGCCCGCTTTTTGAAACATATCATAGACTTTGGCTTTAAGTTCAGTGGTAAAAAGCTCTGGGCGTTCTTTTTGAACGGAGTTAATCATGTTTTGAAAGATAAGAAGGTGTGTGATTTCATCACGTTGAATAAAGCGAATCATTTGAGCACTTCCTAGCATTCTTCCTGCACGTGCTAGTGCGTAAATAGCGGTAAAGCCAGAGTAGAAGTAGATGCCTTCTAAGATTTGATTGGCAAACATGGCAAGAATAAGTTTTTCATCGGTCACATCACCTGCTAGCTCTTCGTAAACGCTTGAAATATAATCATTTTTGCGACGTAATACCTCATCATGTTTTTCCATCTCGTAAATAAGGTCTGTATTGTCACAAATGGCTTCTGCCATAACAGCGTACGATTTTGAGTGGTTTGCCTCTTCATAGGATTGGCGAGAAAGACATGCGTTAATTTCTGGCGCTGTAATATACGGGTTAATGTTATCCGTTAGGTTATTGGTTTGAAAACTGTCCATGCTAATAAGCTGTGACCAAACGAGATCGTACATACGTTTTTCGGCATCCGTCAAGTTGCGACTATAGTCGATGACATCTTTGGTGGTATCAACTTCTCTTGGAAACCAGGTGTTGGCTTCCATCATATCCCAAAGTTTAAGTGCCCATGAGTATTTTGCTTTGGTAAAATTTAAAATTCCGTGTGGATTTCCCCCGAAAATTTTACGATCTTGAAGACTTTCATCTGAGTTGGGGTTGTAGATTTTCTTGCGCTCCATTGCCGTTCCTAATACAATAATATCTAGAAAGATTGTATCAAAAATTTCTTAATTCTATGGGTATAAGAGAGTTTAGTTGGCTCAAATCAAACTGATTTTGTTGCATTTTTGTTTCACCTAAAGTGGGTTCTACATGTAAATAATTTTGAAGGTAATATGTTCCATGATAACCTTTTACATGTAAATCTTCAATGATGGCATTAATGTCATCAGGCGTAAGTAAATCACTGTGGAGTGTCGTGCGAACTTCAAAAGGAATATGGCTTTGAATCAGCATCTTTAAACTCTCTTCAAAGCGTTCAAAATGGTGATAATGTGTCAAAGTTTCGTGCAGATATCGGGGAGCTTTGTAATCAAGCGCGATGTAATCGACAAGCCCTTTTTTAATTAAACACGCTAACAGTTCTGGATTGGAGCCATTGGTGTCGATCTTAATCTTATAGTTTAGAGTTTTAATCGCTTCGCAGAATGTTTCGAGATGTGGATAGAGTGTACACTCTCCACCACTTAACACAACACTATCAAGTCGACCTTGTCTACTTTGTAAAAATTGAAGTGCTTCTTCTAAGCTAATGGTTCCAGTGTCTCGTACGATCTGGGGGTTGTAGCAATACGGACATGCCATATTGCACTTAGCAAACCAAAAGATAGACGCCAGATGATCTGGATAATCTAGCGTCGTAAATTTTGTAATACTATGAATGGGGTTATTTATGGCAACATCTTTCAACAAATTGAACACGCTCTCTATGTTCACCGGTTTTTCCAACATTAAAACTCTCTACGGGTCTGTGATAGCCCATAACACGGGTATAAACGATACATTTGGTACGTTTTTCTTTTAATTTCTCTAAAATTTCGGTTTGACTCACGATACTTCTCCTTTTTTGAATTGTTCGACTAATTCTTCATCGCATTTCGGGCAAAATTCATGCTCACCACTGATGTAGCCATGCTTCTCACACACCGAGAAGACAGGTGTGATTGTAAGGTAAGGCATACGGTAGTTTGTAATGACATTTTTAACCAACTTTTTACACGCTTCACTGGAACTAATGCGCTCTTTCATGTAAAGATGCAAAACGGTTCCGCCTGTGTAGGAGCATTGAAGGTCATCTTGAAGATCCAATGCTTCAAAAGGATCATCGGTAAAATTCGCAGGAAGTTGAGAGGAGTTGGTGTAGTAAACATTTTTTCCTGATCCTGCCTGGATGATCTCAGGGTAGCGTTTTTTATCTTCTTTCGCAAAACGGTACGTTGTACCCTCTGCTGGGGTCGCTTCAAGGTTGTAGAGGTTTCCACTCTCTTCTTGATAGGCGACCATTTTATTGCGCACAAATTCTAAGATTTCGTGAGCAAATTCCATTCCATACTCATCGGCAATATTGTGTTTATCGTTGGTAAAATTGCGAATCATCTCGTTAATACCATTCACGCCAATCGTTGAAAAATGGCTGTTAAATCCTGGTAGATAACGTGCCGTATAAGGGTAAAGCCCACGATTGTACATCTCTTGAACAAAAACACGTTTTTTCTCTAACGTTGATTTCGCAAGATCCATAAGGTATTCAAAATGCTCCATCAATTCTTTTTTATTATCTTTATAGAGGTATCCTAAACGTGCCATATTGATCGTTACAACACCAATACTTCCTGTCATTTCAGCACTTCCAAAAAGTCCACCACCACGCTTTAAAAGCTCTCGAAGATCGAGTTGTAAACGACAGCACATCGAACGTACGTGACCTGGCTTGTAGGCTTTTGGATTTTCAACGAGTTTGCCCTCAGCATCTCTGACATATTGGCTTCCAATAAAGTTTTGAAAGTAAGAAGAGCCAATTTTTGCTGTATTTTCAAAAAGGAGTTCGGTATTTTCACCATCCCAATCAAAATCTTCGGTGATATTTACCGTAGGAATTGGGAATGTAAAGGGTTGACCTGTTTTATCCCCTTCAGTCATCACTTCATAATACGCTTTGTTGATCTGATTCATCTCTTTTTGAAAATGCTTATAGGTCATTGCCTCCAGAGAAGTAACACCACGTTTTTTTGCCTCTTCGATGAGCTCTGCATCGTTAATCTCTTTGAAAAGATGGCGTTGGCTTGATGTTGGGATTTGATCGGCTAAATCGGTTGGTACGGTCCAATCAATCGTAATATTGGTAAATGGACTTTGCCCCCAACGTGCAGGAACGTTTAGATTATAAATAAAGCTTCTAATTGCTTTTTTGATCTCTTTGAAGGAAATTTTATCTTTGAAAGCATACGGCGCTAAATAGGTATCAAATGAGCTAAATGCTTGAGCACCCGCCCATTCACTTTGTAGGATTCCTAAAAAGTTTGCCATTTGTCCCAGCGCTTCTCTAAAATGCATTGGTGGACGACTCTCAACACGACCACGAACGCCATTAAAGCCTTCATCCAATAATACGCGAAGGCTCCAACCAGCACAATATGCGGTTAAACAATCTAAATCATGGATATGGTAGTCGCCATTACGGTGAGCTAAACCTTCTTCTTTAGAATAAATTTTATCAAGCCAGTAGTTGGCGATAACTTTACCTGCGGTGTTATTGACAAGTCCTGCGTTGGAGTAGCCCGTGTTAGAGTTTGCTTTAATTCGCCAGTCACTTTTCCCAATGTACTCTTCAATCGTTTGTGTGGAATTGACATACGTCGTATCTTCGCTAAGCCCGTAAATATGCTCACGTTGCATTTTGTGAGTGTGTCGATAAAGAATAAAGGATCGCATAACATCAAAATAACGTGTTTTATAAAGTTCTTGTTCAATCATATCTTGGAAGTCTTCAACCGCTGCTACTCGTTTTTTCTCAATGCGTTTGAGAATCTCTTGAAAGATACTCGCATCGTACGTTACACCTTCACTTTTAAAGGCTTTTTTAATGGCGTCTTCGATTTTATAAGGCTGAAATTCTTCTGTCGTTCCGTCACGTTTGAGTACTTTGGTTAGCATGGTTATCCTAGATTTAAAAGTAGAGAAGATTATAGTAAGTATAAAATTTAAAGAAACTTAATAATTAACCTGCAACAATTATGTCACAGTATAAAAATAAAGATTTTTTGATAGATTATATTAAAGCAATAAATCCCTTTATTAAGGGATTATACTTAACTATATGCTTTAAAGTATTAAAATTTAAAATTAATTTTTATTTTAATATATAGTCGTTATATGGCACGGTTTAACGCTTCGTTTACATGTAAAATAGTGGTATCAAATAGCGGTAAATAAGAGTTTTTTTGATCCAATAAAAGACCAATTTCAGTACATCCTAAAATAACAGCATCGATCTGCTCATCATGGCGTTTAAGATCGTTGATGATCTTTAAAAACATCTCTTTGGAAGCTGTTTCAATTTTACCAACACAAAGCTCTTTAAAGATAATCTGGTTGATCATTTCTATTGATTTCGTATCTGGAATAACTACATCAATATGATGGGCTTTTAAGACTTCAGTATAAAAAGTCTCTTGCATTGTAAATTTGGTTCCAAGTAGAATAGCTTTATGTGCGCCTTGTGTATTGAGTGCATTTGCAGTCGCGTTTGCAATATGTAAAAAAGGTGTTTTCACATGTGGCGTGACGAGAGGAAGAATTTTGTGCATGGTGTTGGTACATAAAAGTATAAAATCTACTCCAGCGCGTTCCAATGAGAGCGCTGCTTCTTGGATGACAAGGGCAGCTTCTTCCCATTTACCTTCACTTTGGAAGCGTTCAATCGGTGCGAAATCAACAGAATAAAGAATGATCTTTGCACTGTGAAGTCCACCCAGTTTTTCTTTTACGCCCTCGTTTAAAAGGGTATAATAGCTCTGCGTGGATTCCCAACTCATGCCCCCAATCAATCCTATTGTTTTCATTCTCACCCTTTACATGTAAAGCATTTTTTATTCAATAACCGCTACACAATACTTTTATTGGCACCCTTCGCACTCAATGCTACGATCGGCCACTTCGAGCTTATTTTCAGGTGATTGAGAGCGTAGATAATAGGTCGATTTAATACCCAATTTCCATCCGAGCATATAGATATCATTAAGGTACTTTCCGCTGGCTTTATCAAGCGTAATAAAGATATTGAGGCTTTGCCCTTGATCGATCCATTTTTGACGAATTGCCCCTGCTTTAATGAGCACTCTTTGGTCAAGTTCATACGCAGGTGTGTAAAAATTCCATGTATCTGGACTAAGGTTTGGAACGACCACTGGGATCATTCCTGAGAGATTTTCCTCAAACCATTTGCGCTTGTACACAGGCTCTATCGTTTGCGTTGTTCCCACAAGAATAGAAATCGAGCTTGTTGGTGCAACTGCCATAAGATAGCCATTGCGCATACCATTTTTTTTCACTTTTTCTCTTAAACTATCCCAGTCGTACATGTAACCAAAAAGACCGCCACGATCAACCAGTTTTTTTGCTTCTTCATTCGCTGTATCGATTGGGAAAATACCTCGGCTCCATTTTGAACCTTCAAATTCGGGGTACATCCCTTTTTCAATGGCAAGATTAGAAGAGGCTAGAATTGCATTGTAACTCACTGCTTCCATCACTTCATCGATTTTGCTAAAGTGCTCATAACTTCCCCATGCAATGTGTTGTTCAGCAAGCATTTGTGCTTCACCCATCACCCCTAACCCAATGGCACGTGATTTGAGGTTTGTGTGCTTCACTTTGGCATGTGGGTAGAAGTTAAGGTCAATGACGTTATCAAGCATTCGAATCGCAATAGGAATCGTTCGCTCTATCTCTTCTTTGGTGTGAATTTTAGAGAGATTGACACTGGCGAGGTTACATACAGCTGTTTTTCCCTCAACCATCTCTTTCTCAACAATGAAAATATCTTTACCATTAATGCTATCAAGTGCCGTTACTTTCTTAGCCTCTTTCGTGACGCCACTATCAACTTTTATCAAATCGCGCTCTTCATACGTATCAATGGTTTGGTCGTTATAAACAATTTTTACTTTATAGTGATTTGGAGCTGTATTTTGGAAAATTTCTGTACATAGGTTAGAACTACGGATAATGCCTTTGTGATCATTTGGGTTAGCTCTATTAGCATTATCTTTAAAGCATAAAAATGGGCTTCCACTTTCGAAGTAACTGGTTAAGATTTTTTTCCATAGCTCTTTAGCGGGCACATACTCTTTAGAGATGGCATCGTTTTGCTCATATGCAAGGTAACGACGTTCAAACTCTTCGCCATACACTTCAGCAAGATCGCCAGCTTCTGCAGGATCAAAAAGTGTCCACATTGCATTTTCTTCAACACGTTTCATAAACAGATCATTGATCCACAGTGCTGGGAAAAGATCGTGCGCACGACGTCTCTCTTCACCAGAGTTTTTCTTAAGGTCTAAGAAATCTGAGATGTCCATGTGCCATGGCTCTAAATAAACAGCAATCGCACCTTTACGCGTTCCCAGTTGATCAACGGCAATGGCAATGTCATTGGTAATTTTAAGAAAGGGAATAACGCCACCTGCTGCGTTTTTATGCCCATCAATCATTCCACCCATGGAACGCACTAAGTTCCAGTCCCAACCAATACCTCCACCGAATTTACTCAGAAGTGACATCTCTTTGTAGGAGTCAAAAATACCTTCGATATTATCAGGCGTACTGCCAATGTAGCATGAGCTTAATTGATGACGGGTTGTTCTCGCATTTGAAAGTGTTGGTGTTGCTAACATCACTTCAAATTTACTAATCACATCGTAAAACTTCTTCGCCCAATCTTGAGAATTCAGCTCATTTTGTGCTAGAAACATTGCAATGGCCATAAACATATGTTGTGGCAATTCGATAGGTTTACCTTGTCTGTTTTTAATCAAATAACGATCGTGAAGTGTTTTAATACCAAGATAGGTAAATTGAAGATCACGTTCAGGTTGAAGGTAAGCTTCAAGATCTTCAAGGTTGTATTTGGCTTTCATACCAAGTGCAATGCGTCCCTCTTTTTCACCACGATCTAAGTATTCTGCAAAGCTTCCATACCCCGTGAAGCCATTGACTTTATGGTAAAGATCGTAAAGAAAGAGGCGTGCAGCAACATAAGTCCAGTTGGGACGATCAATATCGATCTTATCCACTGCTGTTTTGATCAATGTTTTTTGAATCTCTTCAGTGGTGATTTGATCACGAAACTGAATCTTTGCATCGACTTCGAGCTCACTTTGAGAGACGTTGTCCAAACCTTTGATGGCAGAGCTGGTATATTTTTGAATTTTAGAGATATCGAGTGGCTCAATGCGACCATTACGCTTTTGGACGGTTAACATTATTTAAATACCCTTTGAAAGATTTTATCGACATTTTTTGTGTAGTAAGCATAGTCAAAACATGCTCTGATTTCTGTTTCGCTTAGTTTTGCTCTAAGGTCTTCATCTCCAAGAAGATTTTGAAGGTATAAACTCTCCCCTTCGCTATTGAGCGCTGGTTTTCCATGTTGGAGATCTTCCCAAACTTTCATCGCGTTGCGCTGAACAATTTTATACGCATCTTCGCGGGATACATTTTTAAGAGGAAGCTCAAGTAAAATGCGTTGAGAAAAAACAAGACCACCTGTCAGGTTAAGATTACGCATCATATTATCGGGGTAAACCACGAGTTTTGAGATAACACTGTTCAAACGATTAAGCATGAAATCTGCTGTGATAAAACCATCTGGCAGGATAAAACGTTCAACTGAACTATGACTGATGTCGCGCTCATGCCATAATGCAACGTTTTCCATAGCTGGGATCGCGTAAGAGCGAATCATACGACAAAGTCCAGTGATATTCTCACTTAAGACTGGATTGCGCTTGTGAGGCATCGCAGAGCTTCCCTTTTGCCCTTTTTCAAAAAACTCTTCACACTCATAAACTTCGGTACGCTGATAATGACGAATGGCGACAGCAATTTTCTCACAGCTAGAAGCTAACAGAGCCAGTGCATTCATAAGTGCCGCATAACGGTCGCGTTGAATAACCTGGTTTGAAACAGGGGCAGGTGTGAGCCCAAGGTCTTCACACACGTACTCTTCAAGCTCAATCGGTGAGTGAGCCATATTTCCCATTGCCCCACTGATTTGTCCCACTGAAATAACTTCCATGACATTTTCAAGATTTTTGAGGCTGCGTTTGATCTCTTCGTACCAAATAGCGAGCACTAAGCCAAAGGTGATAGGCTCACCATGGATTCCATGACTTCGTCCAACCATCAATGTCATTTTGTGTTCCATCGCTCTTTTTTTCAAAGATTCCATCAATGTTTTGACATCGTCTATGATTACATGTAATGAGTCACGCATCTGAAGAGCAACGGCAGTGTCGATACAATCCGAACTGGTCATTCCATAATGTACCCACCTACTCTCTTCACCAAGGCTATCTGCAACACTGGTTAAAAAAGCAATCACATCGTGTCTTGTTACTTTTTCGATTTCATCAATACGGTCAATATTAAACTTGGCATTCTTAATAATCTTTTCACAATCACTATCAGGAATGAGTCCTAATTTATTCCATGCTTTGGTTGCGGCTTTTTCGACTCTGAGCCATGCATCATATTTTGCCTCAATTGTCCAATGCTTTTTCATCTCTTCTCTTGCGTATCGCTCTACCATTCTCATTCCTTGTCTATTTGTGATTTTTATGTGATAAAATACGGTGAATTTATCTATCATTTCGTGTTTTCTTTGATAGTTTATTTTAACAATTTAGGACTAAAAAAGGGTTGAATTTTGGCGTATACTTTGAAAAAGTTTGTTCTTGAAAAACCTACACTTGCCTTTCGCTTTTTGATGGATACCTTTAAAATAAGCATGGGGGAAGCACAAAAAGTCATTGATAAAAGGCGTGTTTTTGTTGATGGCGAGCAGCTTCTGAAAAAATCAGTTCTGATTATGGGCGATATTGGTGTGATTGTTTTTGAAGGTGAATCTCGGGGATTAACTCCTGTTTTTGAAACAGATGATTTTGCAGTCTTTGAAAAACCAAGTGGTGTGATGATCCATCCACGAAAACGAAGTGATGGTTATACCCTGAATGATGAAATAAAATCACTGTATGGTAGAGATGCTAATGCGGCACACCGTATTGATAAAAGTACTAGTGGTTTGGTTCTTGTTGGCAAACATAAGCAGGCAGAAATTGATCTTAAACGTATTTTTGCGACACGGCAGGTTCAGAAGAGTTATTTGGCTTTAGTGCATGGTAGAATTGAGGATATTATAATTATCAATGAGAAGCTCAAGCGAGATGTAGAAACAAGTCAAATTCGGCTTAAAGTCCATGTCGATGAGAGAGGTAAAGCATCTCAAACAAAAATAACACCTCTTCACTATTTTTCAAAGAAAGATGCAACATTAGTTGAGGCTATCCCTTATACCGGAAGACAGCATCAAATTAGAGTTCATTTGTTCCACGTGAAACATCACATTGTTGGGGACCCTATTTATGGAATAAGTGAAATTGATGCAGAAAGATATCTGGATGGTACAATGAGTGTGGAAGAACAAATTGAAATCACCCAAAGCTCACGTCTTCTTTTACATGCACAAACTTTAGCATTTGAGTATAAAGGAGTTTCTTATAATATAGAATCACGATTTGATGCTAGAACACTATTTTATAATTTAATGAAAGGATAAAAAATGAAAACTGTTATTATTGATGGAGCAAGAGTTGCCCCAAGTAAGGTGGTATGTGTTGGAAGAAATTATGTGGCGCATATCAAAGAGTTAAACAATGAAGTTCCAACTTCTATGGTTCTATTTATGAAGCCTAACACGGCTATAAGTAGTGAGCTTATAACAGGCAAACAAACACCGCTTCATTACGAAGGTGAAATCTCTTTTTTAATTAAGAAAGGCGAGATAGCGGCCGTTGGATTTGGGCTTGATTTGACTAACCGTGAATTGCAGAGTGAGCTTAAAGGAAAAGGTTTACCATGGGAGCGGGCAAAGGCTTTTGATGGTGCAGCTGTTATGAGTCCTTTTGTCAGCATTGATGAATCTGACATTGATAAACTCTCTCTGCAATTATGGATTAACGATGCGTTAGTTCAAGAGGGGAATATTGACCTTATGATCTATAAGCCACTCACAGTTATCAAAGAGATTAACTCTTTTTCAACTTTGGTAGATAATGATATTGTTATGAGTGGAACACCTAAAGGTGTTGGAAGTTATGTTAAGGGAGATAAATTTGTTGGAAAGATTTTTATTGCCGATAGGGAAATTATCTCGCAGACATGGCTAGCTAAGTAACCTTGGTTTGTGCTCAATGCTGAAAATTTCTATTAAAAAAGTGAATATAGGCTCGTTTTATTTTCCAAAGAGCCTATATTTTTATCAACATGTTTACATGTAAAGTGCTATTTCTCTTTAAGAAAGAGGACTTTAATCAGCCCCCCTACTCCTATAATCACAACGATAATTAAAAACCCAACTTGAAATAGGTCAAGCGTTGTCATTTTTTTGTTCCTTGTCTTTAAGTTGACCGCATGCTGCACTGATATCTAAACCTTTGGATTGGCGAATGGTGCAGAGAACTCCATGATCGACAAGATACTGCTGAAACGCAATCATGTCTTTTTCGAGTGGACGTGCAAACTCACTTCCAGGGTGTGGATTAAAATAGATGAGATTAACTTTCGATTTTATGCCATGTAGGAGCTTCACTAGCTTACGGGCACTCTTTTGGTCATCATTTACCCCTTTCATCACTAAGTATTCAAACATGACCCGTTTACGTGCGTCTATGGGGAATGCTTTAACGGCATTTATAATGGACTCAATATTATAAGCTTTATTGATTGGCATGAGTGTTTGTCTAAGTTCATCATCAACCGCATGTAATGAAATAGCTAACAAAACACCTAACTCCATTAGACCCAGCTTTTCAATTTGTACGCTAAGTCCACTTGTTGAAATAGTTTGCCTTCGAGGTGAGATAGAAAGACCATCAATATCCGTAAAAATGCGCACGGCTTTGCTCACGTTAGCTAAATTGTCCAATGGCTCACCCATTCCCATATAAACAATGTTTACACGTCTATTTTCAGCAATTGCATTATCTCTTTTGATCATAAGAATTTGTGATGTTATTTCACCTGCTGTTAGGTTGCGTTTAAAGCCACTTTTACCCGTGAGGCAAAATGCACATCCAATTTTACACCCAACTTGAGATGAGATGCAAATCGTATAACGTGTATGGTGAATAAGCTTGCCCTCTTCGTCAGTTTGTTCTTGTTTCATAGGTAAAAGAACAGATTCGACAGTATTGCCATCTTTGAGTGCAAAGAGATATTTTTTACTACCATCCCTACTCTCCTCGACTTTTGCTATTACGAGAGGATCTAAGTAGTATCTTTCTTCAAGTTGATTTTTGAGTCAGGATTTCGGAAGAAGTTTCGGCCTGAGGGGCGGCGTATGCGGGCGAGGCAA
>JAVHRG010000244.1:0-2357 GCA_036171535.1 Sulfurospirillum sp.
AAAAGATAGAAAATTTCGTTGTTAATCATAAAAAAGTGTGCCTTAAAAGAATTAGACGAATTATACCTTAATTAGTCGTTACTTTTAAGGCAAAAATGACTAAAAATCTTTCTCTATTTTAAAAGCATCAAAGATAATATCGATAGCTGACATACGTGCACCATGGTTGGTTGCATCGAGTATTTCACCATCTTCATAACCAAGATCACGAAGTATTTGAATATCTTTTGCTTCAACGTCATGGGGTGTTCGTACCGCTTTAAGAACAAAGAGAAGCATTGCTTTTTCTTTTTCCTCAAGTTTTGCACTCTTTGGATCAGCACGCATTGCTTCCACTTCTTTAGGTGTCCAGCCCAGCATGTTGATGAGGATAGAAGCGTTCATATCGACACAATAGCTACAGCTGTTTTTATCGGAAATGAGCATACGAATAGAGGCAAGCAAAGGCATCGAAAGACTTTTTTGTTTGACCATGTAGTATTCGATAAAACTCATTTGCTGTTTGATAAGCTCAGGACTCGCACTAAAGATTTGCGCTGAGTTACTCACCCGTCCTCGCATCGCAGTGATCTTCCCATAAAGCTCTGCGAGCTCACCTGTGGCATTTTCGGGTTTGACGGTATTGATTAATGGCATGATGTTTCCTTTTTAAGTAATGGTATCCATTCGTTAAGCGTTAAAACGCAACTAAATCCAAATGCCTGAGCCACTAAAAAAGCTCGGTGTAACTCTTCCGCATTTACCTCTCCTGCTTCGTTTTTAAACGCCAATGTACCATTGGCATCGCTGAGAAATTCAACATTAAATCCAAGCTGTGAAGCATCGCGTGCTGTGGCATCACAACAGTTTTGCGTCATATAGCCTATGATTGAAACCATATCAACACCAAGATTTCTAAGTTTCCAGTTTAGGTCTGTTCCTACGAATGAACTCGCATGGTTCTTTTCGATGGTAAGATCAGGTTTTATGGCTTTGATCTCATCGTGAAATTCCCACAGATAGCTTCCTCGCACAAAGGCTCCTGCATCTTTTTTAAGGCTGGTATGTTGCACAAAAACGATCAAAATTCCTGCTTTTTGCGCTTCAGAAATGGCTGTTTTGATCCGCTCAAAACTATGGGGTGGATAGCTAATCGGTAAAGCACCGCCATCAAAATACTCATTTTGCACATCAACAACAATGAGAGCACGTTTCATAAAACCTCCTTGACTGTTTGGTCAAGTGAAGTTTAACAAAAATTGACCGTTTAGTCAAGTGATGTAAAAATATGCTATAATCAACTCAATTACAAAAGGAAAAAGAGATGGAAACGACACGAGATAAGCTTATTAATGCCACCTTTGACGAAGTTTTTTCGCATGGCTATCAAGGTGCATCACTCTGCGATATCTTAGCCAAAGCGGGTGTACACAAAGGTTCCATGTATCACTTTTTTGCCAATAAAAAAGAGATGGCACTGACGTCCATAGAAGAGACAATAATCAAAAAAAATATTGAAAAATACCGCTATATTGAGACCTACACTAGCGGTTTTTTGGAAGAATTTTACACACGCTTACGCGACACTTCCATAAGAGACTTTAAACGCGGATGCCCCATCGCCAACATCGTCCAAGAGATGTCCAACATCGATGAAGATTTTAATACACTGATGAAGTCCATCTACGGGGCGTTTCGCGCTAATATTAAAGCCATTTTAGATAAAGCAGTTGAAGTGAAAGAACTTAAATCGTGTGACACACGAAAACTAGCCCTCTTCATCACTTCTACCATTGAAGGCGCTATCTTAGCAGCAAAAGCGAGTGGAAATGCGCAGGATTATAGTGATGTGATTGAGGAGTTGATTGAGCATATTGAGGGAAAACGATGAAAATAGCAAAAATTACAAAAAATGATTTACCAAAACTATCAACGCTTTTTGCGGAATTTATAGGAACCAAAAGCAATCTTGACAAAATGTCTTCAAGTTTGGACTCTATAATGGCAAATCCAAATTATAGTGTATTGAGCGCAAAAATAGACGGTGATTTAGTCGGTTCAGCTATGGGAATTATTTGCTTTGACCTAGTGGGAGAATGCCAACCTTTCATGGTTATAGAAAATGTTGTCGTTGCGGAACATGCAAGGAGTCAAGGCATTGGAAAGGCACTTATGAGTGCCTTGGAAACTGAAGCATTAAAAGCTAATTGTCGTTACATAATGCTAGTATCTTCATCGAGTAGAGTAGATGCTCATGAGTTTTATAAATCACTTGGATATGAAACTGATGGATTTAGGGGATTTAAAAAATATTTAGTGTAAAACTTAGCAATATCGGAGTAGTTTTATCTCTCCGTTTTTTCTACAATACCCCAAAC
>JAVHRG010000245.1:0-2321 GCA_036171535.1 Sulfurospirillum sp.
ATTTTTCTTTTGTGGCATGATGGAACTGCCAGTAGAGTATTCGTCACTTAAAGTAATAAATTTAAACTCATAACTTGACCACAAAATTAGTTCTTCAGCAAAGCGTGAAACATGCATCATAATCGTTGCAATATTAAAAAGAATCTCGAGCGCAAAGTCGCGATCACTCACTGTATCAAGGCAATTTACGCTCACACTATCAAATCCTAAAAGCTTAGCAACATATTCTCTATCAATATTATGAGGCGTTCCTGCAAGAGCAGCACAACCAAGAGGCAAAACGTTATTACGTTGATAGGAACTTTCAAGGCGTTCAATGTCCCGTTTAAACATCGAGACATACGCTAAAAAATGAAAAGCAAGATTAATCGGTTGGGCATGTTGCAAATGTGTCATACCAGGAAGCAGCGTGTTGGTATGCTCTTTGGAAAGACTCATTAAAACATCAATCACTTCTTCTAAAACATGCACAATCACTAAATTTTGTTTTTGAACGTATAATCTAAAATCTACCGCTACTTGATCGTTACGACTGCGCGCTGTATGAAGGCGTTTCCCTGCTTCTCCAATAAGATCAATAAGCCTTGTTTCTACAGACATATGAATATCTTCATGGGCAATATCAAAAACAAAGGTTCCCGCTTCAATTTCTTGTTTGATTTGCAATAAACCTGTCGCGATTTGATCGGCTTCATCTTGTGTAAGGATACCTTGTTTTGCCAGCATTGTTGCATGAGCAATTGAGCCTTTAATATCCTCTTCGTATAGTTTTTTATCGAAAGGTAATGAAGCGTTAAATTCGTCGAGTAATTGTGCTCCGCTTGCGGCAAATCTGCCAGACCATAGCTTTGACATTCAAATATCTCCTATAAAATTGCATTAGATTTTGTGATATAAAAAAGGTAAAGGAGTTCAAAAAACTCCTTTACATGTAAAGTTAAAATTAGAGTTTTGGACCTGCATTTGAAAAATCAGAATCCGCTGTAATATATTTTTTAAAGTTATCAATAAACATACCAGCAAGTTCATCTCTGGTTGCATCGTAAAAACTTTTGTTTTCCCATGTGTTTTTTGGATTTAAAATATCGCTTGGAACACCGTCAAGTGCTTTTGGCACTTCGATGTTAAAAACAGGAATACGTTCAAATTCACAGTCATTAATGCTCCCATCTAAGATGGCATTAATGCATGCACGTGTTGCTTTAATACTCATACGTTTTCCAACGCCATAGCTTCCACCAGTCCAACCTGTATTGACTAAGTAAACATCTACGTTATGTTTCGCAATTTTCTCACCTAGAAGCTTTGCATAAACTGTTGGATGGAGTGGCAAAAACGCTTCACCAAAACACGCACTAAAGGTTGCCACTGGCTCAGTAATACCCCGCTCTGTTCCAGCAACTTTAGCAGTATAACCACTTAAGAAATAGTACATTGCCTGTTCTTTAGTCAGTTTTGATACAGGAGGTAAAACACCAAAGGCATCGGCACTTAAGAAAATAATTTTTTTAGGATGACCTGCTTGTAGGCTTGATTCATGATTGTCAATATGATAAATGGGATAAGAAACACGTGTATTTTCTGTTTTAGAAGCATCAGCATAATCAACTACGTTGTTATCATTGATGACAACGTTTTCAAGAAGTGCATCTTGACGAATAGCCCCAAAAATTTCAGGCTCACTGCTTGGGTCAAGGTTAATACATTTAGCGTAACAACCGCCTTCAAAATTAAAAATTCCATCATCATCCCAACCGTGTTCATCATCCCCAATGAGCTTACGTTTTGGATCCGTTGAAAGAGTCGTTTTACCTGTGCCTGAGAGACCAAAGAAAAGAGCAGTATCACCTTTTTCACCCACATTTGCAGAACAGTGCATGGAAAGTTTTCCCTCCAAAGGTAACCAGTAATTCATCATTGAGAAGATACCTTTTTTAATCTCTCCACCGTACCATGTACCACCGATAATAGCTATATTCTCTTCAACATTAAAAACAACAAATACATCAGAGTGTAAATCATGTTTTTTATAGTCTTCATTGACTATTTTACATGCATTATAAAGAACAAAATCTGGTTTAAAATGTGTTAATTCTTCTTCTGAAGGCCTAATAAACATATTTTTTACAAAATGTGCTTGCCATGCAATTTCCGTGACAACGCGAATACTCTTACGACTGGCTAAACTTCCACCACTAAAAGCATCTTGAATATAAATATCTTTACTGGAGAGTTCTTTTTTGACTTTTGCAAAAAGTTCTTCATATATCTCTTTGCTTACTTTATGGTTCATTTTGCCCCATGAGATATATTGATTAGAA
>JAVHRG010000246.1:0-2317 GCA_036171535.1 Sulfurospirillum sp.
AGAGGTTGATCGTCTTTCAACGCAACTCATGGCAGTCGGACATGCGGCTAAAGGGTTGCATGGTGACATGGAGCAAAATCAACGTGAGAGCGTTATTAAAGCGTTCCGTAGTTCACAAATCGAAATCCTTGTAGCAACCGATGTTGCGGCGCGTGGTTTAAATGTTGCTGACATCAGCCACGTTTTCAACTACCATATGCCATTTGATCCAGAGAGTTATGTTCACCGTATCGGTAGAACAGGTCGTGCGGGTAAAAAAGGTACAGCGATTACTTTAGTAACGCCTATCGAATTTCACTCTATGCAACGTATTGGTAAAAAAGTCGGCTCTAAAATCGAACACAGAATTGTTCCAAGTTTACGCGATGTAAAAGAAAATAAGCTGGTTAAAATTGCTGAAGACATTAAAAATGCTGAGTTGAATGAAAATGCAAGCAAACTTCTTGTTATTTTAGAAGAAGAGATGGATATGTCTCAAATTGCGCTTAAACTTCTCTCCAATCTTCTCAAAGAGAATACTCCAATAGGTCCTGATAAAATTGGTTTAGATAAAAAAACATTAGAATCTGTGGTTAAAAACATCGAAGAACGTGATGGTGGCCGTGGCAGAACAGGTGGCGGCTATAGAGGCAACTCTGGCGGTGGGTACAGAGGCAATTCAGGTGGATCACGTGATGGTGGTGGATACAGAGGCAACTCTGGCGGATCACGCGACGGCGGCGGTTACAGAGGCACATCATCTACCGGTTCACGTGATGGTGGCGGATACAAAGGTTCTAACCCACGTGATGGCGGAAGCAGAGATGCAGCACGTCCTCCAAGAGGCGATGGCGTTCCTAGAAGTGACAGCAGAGGCGAGAGTCGTAATCCCTTTGCAAAAGAGGGAAGCTCATCTTCTGCTCCACGCGAAGGCGGCGGATACAAAGGAACACGTGATAGCGGCGATAGCAGACCACCACGCGCTCCAAGAGCCGATAGACCAAGTGCACCACGCAGTGATGCAGGTCGCGCTCCAAAAACCGCTCCACGTAACGCTTACAAAAAAGACTAATCAACTGCTAAAGTTTGGCTTCGCAAGAGGCTAGACTCTGGTTTTTAATACAATGGCGTGATGAACACATCACGCCATCTCATCCCTTTTATTTTTCTCGCTCAATCATCGCTTTAAGTGCCTCAACACCTTCCGCATACTCCACTTTTTCCACACGTTTGTTATCCAGTGTCACCACCGTAATGCCATCCACTTTTGCCCCATTTTTCAAAGACGCTGCGATTGTTCCATCCAAAATGAGATTGACACTATAGGGTTGTGTTTTCAGATCGGGAAGTGCAAAGGTATTGCGAATCACCACTGGCATCGGACTGATGTCCGCTACAAACGCCACATGATGAACACTCAAATAATCCGCACTTTGCGCTCCAAGATACGCTTTAACGACATGACCTGTATCTTTTGCAAAAACCAAAATGAGCGTATGGATCGAATCATCCAGCGTATGCAATTTTCCAAATTGATCAGGAAGCGTATAGGTGATCATTGAACCAACATTAAGCCCATCGCTCAGCGACGCAGAGGAGATATTGCTCTCATACGTATCTTTACCTTTCAAAAAAAACAGCACTCCAGCAGCAGCGACAAGCATAACCAGCAAACCCAATAATATCTTTTTCATAAAATAGCCTTGTATGGTAAATTTACGGAGTATTGTACCGTAACCTATGCCCTATCCAACGCTAACTTGAGACCTAAAGCGCCCAGTACACTTCCTGCAATTCTGTCAATGTACTTTTTAGTTCGCAAATAAACCTTTTGTGTTTTTTGCATTGATAAAAGTCCTACAACACACGAGTACCATGATGCGTCAATCATAAACGCGAGGAGGCAGACTAAAAGCGTTCCAAAAGGTGGTATCTCTTGGGGAAGAAGTGCTGCAAAAATACTTCCGATGATGATGGCGGTTTTTGGATTGCTCATCTGTGTTGCCAACCCGAGTAAAATAGCCTTGGTAAAACTTTTTGGTTTTTGCTCCAAATTTAGATTGGTATCTAAAGGTGTATCGGCATATTTCCACATTTTATAGGCTAAATAGACAAGGTACATGCCTCCTACGATTTTTAAAAAGCCATATAAAAAAGGCACCGTTTTCAAAATAGCATAGAGCCCAAAGATGGCTAAAAGCGAAAAGACAACAGCGCCCAATCCTAAACCAATAGCGACCCCAAAACCCTCTTTGCGAGATTTTGAAACAGCCGTTTTGGCAGTTAAAATAAAACTAGGTCCCGGACTCATCGTCCCCAATATAAACACCGTCGCTAT